>JBILDB010000301.1:0-3445 GCA_044352805.1 Cyanobium sp. | reverse complement strand
TGGGGGCGCGGCCCAGGCGCCGCACGATTTCGTCATAATCGGCTTGGCTCAGGCCCTCCTTGCGCAGGGCATCGGGCACCGAAAAGGTCAGGGTGGGGTCCACCAAAGCGGCGCCAACAACGACAGCACCTGAGTCTCCAACAGCGCGTCACCCGAGGCGCCCAAGGGCATTACACCCAGGGGTCCCCCTCTTCCTGCGGCTCTGCCGATGCCCCGGGTCGGGGGGAACGGCGGGAGCGGGGAATGGGACTCTCGACTGGACGGCTGCGGCGACTGGAACCGCTGGACTCAACGGGGGTATCGGCCGGTGCTGTTTGCCAAGGCGGCCCAGCTTGCCAAGGCGCCCCAGCATCGTCATCCCAATCCTCCAGCGGGTCAGAACCAGTGGCGCGACCACGGGCATCGGGATTTTGGTCTTCGCTTGGATCCCAACGACCGCCAGGGCCATAGGAGAAAGGACCTTGCGGTTCTGCCCGACCCCGTTCGCCCTCCTCCCAAGGGGGTTCCTCAAGCCAACCCTCCAATTTGTCCTCAACCCGATCGCCAACCTGCTGAAACTGATCCCGCAGCCGGGAGGTCTCCTGGCCCACCTGATCGCGAAGGCGCCGGGATCGGCGCAGGAATTCCTGACGCACACTGGCCCGGGCCAGGGGCAAATCATCCAACTCCCGCAGGGCGGTGACGACTCGACCGCTCTGCTGGTCGACGATGCGGTCGGGGCTGAGCCGCCAGCGGCTGCTGCCGGGAAGCCGGGGATCACTGCGGGAAACCAGGTAGTGGAGGATGCGACCGCTACGCAGTTCGACTGCGGCATCGGCCACATGGCCCAGGTTCTGGCCATCGGCTCCGATCAGGGTCGCATCAAACAGGGTGGGCAAGCGCTCAAGGGTGGCGGGATCGGTATCGGCTGGGAACCCTTTGACAAACGCCTCCTGCTCGCTGAGGCCCCTGAGCTGGTTGAGGCGCCACACCTGGCGGCGCTGGCCAAAGGCGGAAGGGCGGCTCACCCAGCCGAGCAGGCGATGGACGGGGGGATGCATCCAGCCAAGGAGCCCCGCTCCATGGTCGGTACCCTGATCACAGCGCACGCGCCTGGCCAGCAGGTCACTCAGTAACAACTGCTCCGGAAGGGTCACGTCTTCAGGTTCGGATCTGCACCGGCATCACCAGATATACAAAAGTATCTGGCTCACCAACAGGCTCCAGCACCGCAGGGGTGGTGGGGGCATTGCACTTGAGAACCACCTCGTTGCCCCCCATCACCTTGAGTCCATCCAGCAGATAGCGGACATTGAAGGCGATGTCGATGGGATCGCCTTCGATGCTGGCTGCCAGGGATTCCGAACCGCTGCCCACGTCCTGGGCGTCGGCGCGGATCGTGACCTTGCCGGCGGCCGGATCGGCGCTGATCGTCACGACGTTGTTGTGCTGATCGGCCAGCACCGCTACGCGCTCCAAACCAGCGATGAACCCTCGTCGATCAAGCCGCACTTGCCGATTGAAGCTGGCTGGAATCAGTTGGGCGTAGTTGGGATAGACGCCATCGATATTGCGACTGGTGAGCACCTGATCAGCCCAAAGGACCACCACTTGTCCCTGGTCACAGAAGAGGCTGAGGGGCTCCTGGGAGGGCCGGCCGCTGAGCAACCGCTCCAGCTCCCGAAGGGAGCGGGCGGGCACGGTGACGTCAAAGGGCTCACCGTCACTTGCGGGGGCCGTAGCCCCTTGGGCCAGGTGGAGCACCGCAAGCCGGTGGCCATCGGTTGCGGCGCATTCAAGGCCAGCGCCATCAAGGCGCAGGTGCACCCCGGTAAGCACTTGCTTGGCCTCATCGCCACTGCTGGCGAAGAGAGTGGCCCGCAAGCCCCTGACCAGGGCATCGGCATCGAGACGAATTGAGGTGCCGGTCTGGTTCAGGGGAAGATCGGGAAAATCATCGGCGGGCATACCGCGCATGCGGTAGCTGCCGCCTGAGCTGGTCAGTTCCACCTGCTCATCCCCTTCCAGGCAACTGAGGCTGAGGGGACTTTCCGCCGACAGGCGATTGACAATTTCGGCAAACAGGCGGGCCGGCAGGGTGATGGCGCCACTCGTTTCGACCGCTGCGGCAAGGCTGGTCTGGATGCCGAGGCTGAGATCGAAAGCGGTGAGGCTGAGTCGCCCGGTGGCGGCATCAGCGGTGAGCAACACGTTGGCCAGGACCGGATGGGTCGGTCGGGCCGCCACTGCCCGACCGACCAGCTGAAGGCTGGCATTGAGTTCGGCCTGGGAGCACACCAGCTTCATGGCAAGGGGTGGACAGCGATGGCTGGCCGGAGGATCTGAACGTTGCGCCCACGGTTTCACAGCCAGGGCCAAAGCGCAACGGTGCCAAACCGCCCGGCGACCTTTCGACTACTCAAGAGTTTTGATTTTTAAAAGATAAATAAAATCGTCGTAGTAGGGGCTGGGGAAACGGTGGAAAACCTGTTCACCGCTGTTTGGTTCTTGTTTTTTTGTTCACAGCGGTTTGGGATGGCTGATTTGAACCCGACCCTTTGATCATGTTTTCCTCAGTTTCCCGGCCCTGGGGAATGCCAGCCTTGGCAAAGGCTTGGATGTTCCCTTCTCTTTTCCCCGCTTTCACCTCCCCCTTCACCAGATTTTCCCTGGGACGCTTTGGCGATCGGATCAGGTTTGGCTCCTATTCCCCCGGCGGTTGACCTTGCCGATGGGCCAAAAAAAAGGCCCCGCCAGCGCGGAAGCCTTGGTTTGGAGACTGGCTGGAGCCAGGTTCTGATCAGGAGTGCAGACCTTTAGAAGCCCATCACCCTGGCCACCGTGTTGGTGTCAGCTTCAATGCCGGTGTGGAAGGTGGAATCGTTGTGTTCGATGGCGGTGGAGGGATCCTTGAGGCCATTGCCGGTGAGGACGCAGACCACCCGGGCCCCCGCAGGCACCTCACCATGGCGCTTGAGCAGGCCGGCCACAGATGCCGCACTGGCAGGTTCACAGAAGACGCCTTCGGCGCTGCCCAGCAACTTGTAGGCCTCAATGATCTCGGCGTCGGTGACGGCCATGAAATCACCCTGACTTTCCTCGCGGGCCCTGATGGCGTTATCCCGATTCACCGGGTTGCCGATGCGGATGGCGGTGGCGATGGTATCTGGTTGTTCCACCGTCTCTCCCAGGACAAGGGGAGCTGCTCCAGCAGCCTGGAAACCCATCATGCGGGGCAGTTTCTGGCAGTTGCCAGCTTGCTGATATTCCTTGAATCCCATCCAGTAGGCGCTGATGTTGCCGGCATTCCCCATGGGGATGCACAGCCAGTCGGGGGCATCGCCCAGGGCGTCAATAACTTCGAAGGCCGCAGTTTTCTGACCCTGAAGGCGGTAAGGATTGAGGGAGTTGACCAGGGTGATCGGATAGCGATCTGCCACTTCACGAACGATGGCCAGGGCCCGGT
>JBILDB010000045.1:0-11189 GCA_044352805.1 Cyanobium sp. | reverse complement strand
CCATGAACCGACTAGGATTTCCAGAGATTTTCCGCTAATAGAGCTTGCGTCAACAATTGCCGGATCTAGATATCTTTGAAATAATGGCTTTGTATTGATGATAAAATCGGGTTCGGCAGTCTCGTTATCAGCTCCATTTTCACGCTACAGGTACAAAGTATCGGGCATTGCAAGCATGAAATACTCACTTTTGGGCACAATACCATGGGCGAAAAGGTTTCCACGCATTCGTGCTGCCCAGTCAGCAAAAGTATGTTGACGACTCTTTATTTCTACGACGAGTGCCAGCCTTCCATTCTTGTCATATGCTGCTAAATCGGCGCTAGTTTTAGCTTGCATCTTACTAGCTGAAATGTGGTGAAGCAGATTGTAATGCCATCAAGAGGAGTTCGGAGCCCTTTGCCGTTGCATCCTCCCCCCCACAAACTTCACCACCGCCTCAATCACCGCGACGCGATCCACGTCTTGCAATAGCTCGTGGCCCGAGCGCTGCAACCAGACGATGCGCTTGTCAGATGCTGGGGTGCCAAGACCGCTCAACAGGGTTAAGGCGCTGGCATCGAGCACGGTTGGATCGCCATGGCTCTGCAGGATCAGGGCGGGGAGCGATATCTGGTGCAGCCGCTGGCTGGTGGCTGAGACGAAGGCCAGCAACGAGAGCAGGGCCCCCATCGGCGCCCAGGGGTAGCTGGTGTCGTTATGACCGAGCTGGGGGTCGGTGTAGATCTTGGGCAGCGGCCAGCGGCGCAGCAGCCGGGCCAGCAGCGGCCTGAGCCAGGCCAGGGGCCGGCCGGGAGCCAATGGTGAGGCCAGCTGCAGCGGTGTGGCCAGCAGCACCAGGCTGTCGAGCTGGTCGCCGCAGATGCCGTGGTCGGCCGCCAGTTGCAGGGCCACCAATGCACCCATGCTGTGGCCCACCAAGATCACCCGATCCACCCGGGTGCAGAGTTCCACCAGGGCATCGGCGCCATCATCCAGCCAGTCAGCCCAGGTGACGCCTATCAACGCTTGCGGCGAAGATGCCCCGTGGCCCCGCAGCAGCGGCAGGGATACCTCCACCCCGAGGGCTTCCAGGGGGGCCTGCAGGGGGCGCATGGTGTCGGGGTTGCCGGTGAAGCCGTGCAGGAGCAGAACGCCGAAGCGGGGTGGTGGGGTGGTCATTATGGCGGGTTGGCCATGGATTGATTGGGGGATTGGAGCAAATGGGTCTAAAGTATGAAGAAGTAACGGGATAGTGGCCAACAATGCTCCAGATGCGCCGCTTGAAGAGCACTCACGGCAAAAGAGGCAATCCCAATTCCTTGAGAAAAGTATTATGCTTATCCCGGGCAGCAGAAATAGCTTGTTCTATGTCTCTTAGCTCGGAGTTAATCGCTTCTAGATCGATCTCCTCCTCTGCTGTTGCCGTACTGATATAGCGGGAGATGTTGAGGTTGTAATCGTTTTTTGTGATCTCCGCCATATCCACCCGGCGAGAGTAACGGGGCTCCTCTTTACGGTGCTGATAGGTATCAATGATTTGGGTGATGTGTACATGGCTCAGTTGGTTCTGGCGTTTGCCTTTCACGAAGTGCTCGGCGGCGTTGATGAACAGCACATCGTCGGGTTTCTTGCATTTTTTGAGCACCAGAATGCACACCGGGATGCCGGTGGAATAGAAGAGATTAGCGGGCAAGCCGATGACAGTATCGATATGGCCATCCTTTAGCAGCTTGGTGCGGATGCGTTCTTCGGCACCACCACGGAAGAGCACGCCGTGGGGCAGGATGATCGCCATCACGCCTTCTTCTTTGAGGTAGTGGAAGCCGTGCAGGAGGAAGGCAAAATCGGCGGCGGATTTGGGGGCGAGTCCGTGGCTTTTGAAGCGCACGTCGTCGGCCAAGGCGTCGGTTGGTTCCCAGCGATAGCTGAAGGGAGGATTGGCCACGATGGCGTCGAAACTTGGCTTCTTGGCCGGGTTCGCCTCGCGCATCTTGTACCATTCATTGAGGAGGGTGTCACCATGGAAGATCTCGAACTCGCTGTCCTTCATCCCATGCAGCAGCATGTTCATGCGGGCGAGATTGAAGGTAGTGATGTTCTTTTCCTGGCCGTAGATCCTGCCGATGGTGCCGCCTGCATTGTTCACCTTCTTGCGCACATTCAGCAGCAATGAACCGGAGCCGCAGGCAAAGTCCATTACGCTATCCAGCCGTTTCTTGGTGCCGGTGCTGGGCTCCTGGCTATCAAGGGTAACGATGCCAGAAAGAATGTCCGAAATCTGCTGTGGGGTGTAGAACTCGCCCGCCTTTTTGCCGGACCCGGCAGCAAATTGGCCGATCAGGTATTCATAGGCATCACCAAGGGCGTCGATATTTGTTGAAAACTCCGACAGTCCTTCGGCGATCTTCTGGATGATGATGCAGAGCTTGGCGTTCCGGTCGGGGTAGGTCTTACCCAGTTTAGACGACGCCAGATCAATTTCTGAGAAAAGGCCATCGAACGTGCTCTCAAAGGACTCGTCTTGGATGTATTTGAACCCCGCCTGAAGTGTCTTCAACAGCTCTGCGTTCTGGGTGCGGGCCAGGTTGGCTATGCTGTTCCAGAGATGCGCTGGCTGGATGACATAATGAACCTTGCGTCGCATCTGCTTCTCGAACTCCGGGACGTCGTCCACATTGTTGGCATACCACAGCGCCAGCGGCACCTTTCGGGCGTCTCCGCCAACATCGGGGTAATCCCGCCCAAGTTCCTTCTTCGCCGCTGTCTCGTAGTTGTCCGAGAGGTATCGCAGGAAGAGGAAGGACAGCATGTAGTCGCGGAAGTCGTCCGCATCCATCGCCCCGCGCAGTTGGTCGGCAATACTCCAGAGGGTCTGGTTAAGTAGCTTTTGTTTCGAGTCGTTCATGGTGCTTGTGGTTGCGCTGGCAGTGCAGCAGCCACGGGTGAACTAGTAAACAAGTCGGAGCTAAATGGGTAGCTACTGAGAAAAGCGGTCAGAATCTCGCGAAACCTCTTCTTTTCCGACGGGTCAAAATCATCAGGCTCGAAGACAGAATACTTTGAGTGGCTGCGAACATTCAAAAAGCGAACGTAGAATTCCTTGTTGGGGTGCCCCTCGAAGCATGTCGAAAAATGTTGGCGTCCAAAAAAGATAGCAGTCTTCTCCAAAATACTACGCAGTGTGTTGAAGTGATATTGGGTCACTTCACCATTCTTGGATGCCATCTGCAGCTCATTCAGTGCTGCAACATGATGGAGAAATGGTGATTCACCGGTGTCCCGGAGAGAATATATGACTGACCCGTGGTTTCGATGAAGGATGTAAGCTTTTCGCTTTATTTCCCTGCTGACTCCTTTTAGTGCTCTTTTCCCTTTCAGCTCGTTGAACATCACGTTAAAAAAAAGCCCGTGGTGGGTCGAAATAATCACTTTAACATCATTACTCACCTTCTTCAATAGGCCAGCAAGGTCTGAGGCTACTGCGATACTGTTATGTTCATCCAAAGAAGAAATTGGATCATCAATATAAACAAACTTTACCCAGTCGTAAGAATCACCACGCTTGGCTTCGATAGCCATTTCTAGGATGGCAAGGAAAAAGCACCAAATGAAGATGTTCTCCTCTCCTCGCGAGATTTTGATGTCCTCAATCCGCTTGCGGGTACCTGCAACGGAAACATTGCGCTCAAAGCGGATTTCAGCCTCGGCATAGTTGATTCGGAAATCAAAGTCTGCGTGCCGGTGAAGATGAGGTCGGATGAGGTCTTCGATGCCCATCCCATCCAGGCCATCGAAGAACTTGGACCGGGCCTTGAACTTGATTCTACGATCTTTGTCCTCATCAAGATCATTATCCCAATCAAAGAGGTCTTCGGTAAACGCATTAAAATAGAGGGTATCCCTCTTCTCTTCATCTTCTTCAACCTTTCCGAGTTCTTTGAACTCCATCGAAAGGCGGGTTTTACCAACGCCATTGTGAGCAAAAACGAGAACGAAATCATTTCCTGTAAGTGGAGAGGTTCCTTTCCTCGTGGCAGTCTTTTTGCGCTTATGGACACCCTTCAAGTCTCTGCGTAACTTTCTGGCGATGGATTTCAAAGACCTAAAGGTGGTAATGATTGGCGTCTTGCTCATGATTGGATGACATCAGGGGATAGGAATAGCTGCTGCATTAAGCTTTTTTTGTGAATCTTGAGGACATCGAGCTTCTTGATTTCACCGGTAATCGCGTAATCCAGTCTCCTAAGGCAGTCTGCGATCTTTTCCTGTTCGGTGATCGACGGGAAGCTGGTTTCCCAGCTTTCAATTGCCCCTTTGGTGATGTGCATGATACCGAGCCCGTTTGTGGTCTTGGCCTTCATGTTTTCAGTTTCATTTTCGAGAATGATGAAGAGGAACTGCTTATCGATTCCACGGTGCTCAACGACTTTCCAAATGTGGTAGTGATAAATTGATTTTTCGCCGTGCCAAACGCGAGGACCAAAAGAGGCGGACCATGCATAAAGTAAGTCGCCCTTCTCACAATATTTTGTCTCATCTAACTCAAGGTCTGAGTGATACCAATTGTTGTTGGTGAAAAAGTTTCCAACCCGCAGAACTTGGTATTTTCCAGATTCGAGGAGTTCCTCCTGTTTGTAGGCTCGACCGTTGTAGAACGCCGCAGCTTGGCCCAAAGTCATCTTTGACCACTCCCCAGCATTTTGGAATTCGGAAAAGCGAAGGCGGGGTTGATTTTCGCCTTCGCGGGGGAAAAGCCGCTGCATCAGCCCTTTTTTATGAGTCTTGAGCGCAGCCACTTTACGCGCTTGCGCGGCGATCAGATCGTCCACCGAACTCAGGCACTCGGCAATTTTTTGTTGTTCGGGCAAGCCCGGGAACATGATCACAATCTTCTGGATTCCAACCAGGCTCATCCCCGCCTTTGTGCCAGTGTCTGTTGATGCGCGGAAAAGCTTCTGGGATTCCTCAGCAGCGAGGAAATAGGCGACGTATTTGCCGCATAGTTGTTCCTCATCGAAGCGCACAAGGGCGATGTGTTGGTTGATATAGGCCGGCGACGGAATGCATTCATCCACGTAGCCGATGATTCCGATGTCAGCCGTTATGGAAATCAGAACGTCGTGTTCCTTGAGCTGTGTCCGAACTCCTTCGTTCGCACCCGGTGGGAGCTGGACATACTTCGAATCCGTCAGGTCTAAATTGATCGAGTCGCGCAATAAATTCGTGATACGAACAAACAAATCACCATTTTCGGAGTAGAAAGGTGCCCATCCTCGCGAGCCGCTTGTTACAAATGGTTTTGAATCGCCAATCGTGGATACCTCCCACTCTCTGGCGTCTTGGAAATCGGGAAACCGCAGCTTTGGCACCAACGCGGGCCTTGCCTGTCCCTTATCGGCTAAGGCTTTTAGGTTTGAGCTCATTCTCCCGCCTCCTGGGTGAGTTGAACGATGAAGCGTTCCATTTCTTCTTTCTTGGGTAGTTCTACGGCGTAGCGGGATACGAAAACCTTGTTGCTCAAGTCACCGAGGGCGTACTCGACGAGGGCGTCATTCTTGCGGGTGCAAAGGAGAATACCGATGGGTGGCTGGTCGCCCGAGGTCATTTGGTGCTTTTTGTAATAAGCGACGTAGGTGTTGAGCTGGCCGAGGTGCTCGTGTTGGAAGGCATCGGTCTTGAGTTCCACGAGGATGTGGCACTTGAGGACGCGGTGATAGAAGACGAGGTCGATGAAGAAGTATTCATCGCCAATGAGAATGCGCTTTTGACGGGCCTCGAAGCAGATGCCGTGGCCCAGCTCTAGGAGGAAATCTTGAAGCCGGTCGAGCAAGGCATCTTCGAGGTCGGACTCGGCCATGACATCCCGAGAGCGGAGTCCGAGGAACTCGAAGACGTAGGGATCGCGAATGATGTGGGCGGGCTGGAGCGATTCCGCTGCCGCTTGAGCCATGGCGGACAGTTTGGCTTTGTCTTTGGAGAGGCCGCTGCGCTCATAGTAGAGGCTGGCAATTTGGCGGCGTAGCTCGCGGACGGACCAGTTACCCCGGATACACTCGATCTCGTAGAAGCAGCGTTGGGTGGAGTCGGGGAGTTGGATGAGTTCGTTGAGATGGGTGAAGGAGAGGCGTTGCAGCAATTGGGGAGCCACTGACTCCCGTTTTGGTACGGGTAGGGCTTTAAGGGGTTGCTGCAAGTCCTCAGCTCCAAGGCTGGCGAGCAATTCGGGAGTCACTGACTCCCGAATTTGAGGGTACACTTCATAAAGGAGCCTAAAGCGGCGCAGCTCACGCACGTCCACCCGTTTGAGTCCGGCAGCGGACAGTCGCTCTGCCAAAGCGGGCAAGAGTTTTTGTCCATAGGCCGCCCGGTCATTGCCCTGCTGCTCGAATTCCACGATGCGGTACCCGATGAGCCAGTTCCGCAGGGTCAGCGCTACATTTACGGCTTTGGCGGCATAGTCCTGGGTCTGCTGATGGAGGTGGACGATGGCAGTAACCAGCGAGTCAAAGTCTCCACGATTTGTTGTCTGCGTTGGTTCCTTCCCGGCTGGCACGCGTGGCTTTTTACTGCTCATACGCACTAAGCCCAGAAATCTCACGCCCCCCAGCGCGTTTGCTGAGCAGGGGATGCAGCTCAGCCATGAGGGCAAGCTCCGCCTGGCTGCGCGCCTTCCAACCGAGATCGAGCGGGGCCATCAGATCGCTGAGCTGCTCACCATCGAAGATCATGCGGTCGAGGATGCCATCCACAAAGGCTTGCAGGGCGGCGGTGGCGAGGCCGTGCCGTGCAGCGATGGTAGCGAGTTCTTTGGCGTTCTTCTCCGCCTTGAAGCGGCTGTAGCCTTCACGGATGGCGGTTTCGCTGAGGCCTTCGCCCGCTTTGAGCGTGCCGATGTAGGCGGCGATGTCGTCGCGCTCGTTCATGAACTTGGCATCGGCGCTGATCAGGCCGATCAGTTCCTCGCGGGTCATCTTCGACTTGCCAGGCCCCTTGGCCGAGAACTTGGCGATGAGCCCCATGATGTAGTCGTAATCAATGACTGCGGAGGCGAACAGCACAAACTCAAAGTCAATCTGGTCTACGGGGTTGTCAGTGCGATCATCTTTGCCACCGGTATTGCCCTGCTGCTCTCGGAGCCTTTTGGCGGTCTCCAGATATTGGCCTTTGAAGCCGCGTAGGTTTTTCTCAGGCAGTACTTGATTGATGCTGGCTTTGTTTTCTTCGGTTAGGTCGGTGTATTGATCCAGCTGGGTCTTGAGCCGCTGGACTTCTTTGAAGTGGCTGATGAAGGCGGCCTTGGCGGCATCGCCCTTCAGATTCGCCACGGCGGAGGGCGTGCAGTCGAGGCCCTGGGACTTCATGAAGCTGTCTAGTTGTTGCAATGCGGTCTCTAGTTTCTGGATGACTACGGGGGCCTTCTCCACCAGCCAGATTTCCCGCGCTTGCTCGCCCGTTTTCTCACCGCTGAAAAGGGCGATGGCGGCATCAACGGCGTCCTGCTGCTGGCGGAAGTCGAGGATGTTGCCGTAGGGCTTGGTGCCGTTAAGCACGCGGTTGGTGCGGGAAAAGGCCTGGATGAGGCCGTGGTACTTGAGGTTCTTGTCCACGTAGAGCGTGTTCAGGAACTTGGAATCGAAGCCAGTCAGCAACATGTCCACGACGATGGTGATATCGATCTTCTGCGTGGCGGGATAGTCGCCATTCGGCCATTGCTGGTCCTTGATGCGCTTCTGCACATCCTGGTAGTAGAGGTCAAACTCACTGAGGCGATGATTGGTGCCGTAGCGGGTGTTGTAATCGTCGAGGATGGCCTTGAGCGCGGCTTTCTTGCCCTCGGGGTCTTCCTCGTTGTCCGCCTGCTCCTGCGGCAGGTCCTCCTGAATTTGCCTCACATCCGCATCACCCTCAGCAGGCGGGGAGAAGACACAGGCGATGTTCAGCGGCTTGAACTCGGGATCGGCGGCCTGTTTCTCGGCCTGCATGGTCTTGAACAGCGCGTAGTACTCAATGGCGTCATTGATGGACGCGGTGGCGAGGATGGCATTGAAACGACGCACGGCCGTGGCGGCATCGTGCTTGGCAAGGATGGCACCAATCACGGCGCGCTTGGCGATGGCCTCGCCGGGCTTCGGCAGGGCTATTTTGTCTTTTGGGCCCTCGGGCTTGTAGTAATCGATGTGAAAACGCAGGACGTTGCTGTCCTCTATGGCGTGGGTGATGGTGTAGGCGTGGAGCTGCTTCTGGAAGAGATCCGCCGTGGTGCGCATCGAGGCCTGGGTGTCCTCAATCTTCTGCAGGGCGGCATTGGCCTCGAAGATGGGCGTGCCGGTGAAGCCGAAGAGCTGGGCCTTGGGGAAAAACTCTTTGATCGCCTTGTGGTTCTCGCCGAATTGCGAGCGATGGCATTCGTCGAAGATGAAGACGATGCGTTTGTTGCTTAGTGGCGCCAGCATTTCCTTATAGGTGGGCTGGTCGCTCCTTTGGCGTTGTTTGTTGCGCTTGCTGGTTTCATCCAGCGCCAGGCCGAGCTTTTGAATGGTGGTGACGATGACCTTGTCGGCGTAGTCTTCGGAAAGCAGGCGGCGGACGAGGGCGGCGGTGTTGGTGTTTTCTTCGACGCAACCATCCTGGAACTTGTTAAATTCCTCGCGGGTCTGGCGGTCCAGATCCTTGCGGTCCACGACGAAGACGCACTTGTGAATGTGGTCGTTTTCCTTGAGCAGGGTGGAGGCCTTGAAGGAGGTGAGCGTCTTGCCGCTGCCGGTGGTGCTCCAGATGAAACCATTGCCAGAGTTGTCCTCTATGCACTGCACGATGTTTTTGACCTGATAGACCTGATATGGCCGCATGATCATGAGCTTTTGCTCGCCCGCCAGCAGTACCATGTAGCGGGCGATGGTGCGGCCGAGATCGCACTTTTTCAGGAAGCTGTCAGCAAACTCATCGAGGTGGGTGATTTTGCGGTTGTCTTCACTGGCGAACTCGTAGATGGGCAGGAAGCGCTCATCGGCATTGAAGGCAAAGTGGCGGCTGTTGTTGTTGGCGAAGTAGTAGGTGCTGTCGCGGTTGCTGACGATATAAAGCTGCATGAAGCAGAGCAGCGTTTTGGTGTAGCCGTTGCCAGGGTCGCTCTTGTATTCGACGATCTGCTCCATGGCCCGCCGGGGATTGATGCCAAGGCCTTTGAGTTCAATCTGCACCACCGGCACACCGTTGATCAGCAGGATCACGTCATAACGATGGTGGCTGTTGTTTGTATTGATGCGGAGCTGGTTGATGACCTCGAAGTGATTTTTGCACCAATCCTTGAGGTTCACTAACGAATAGTTGAGCGGCGTGCCGTCGTCGCGGGTGAAGGCATTGATATTTCGAAGTATTTTGGCGGCGGCGAACACATCGGGCGTGATGATCTCGTCGAGTAGGCGAGCAAATTCGCCATCGGTCAACTTGACGCGGTTTAGTTCTTCGAACTTGTCGCGGAAGTTTTCTTCGAGTGCGGAACGGTTATTTAATTCGGGGCGGTAACTATATTTAAGATCTTTTAGCTTATTAACTAAGCAGGTTTCGATTTCCTGTTCCAACATGAACCTAATTGTTGGCTTGACTTTCGGCCAATACTAGCACCTGAGGTAGTGGAATTTGCCTGGGCCAGCGCGCCCAGGGCTTTCCCTTCTTGGCCAGCACGTTTGTCTAGCCGGCGTAAGCGTTGTCAAACAGACGCGCCAGCTTGGGTTTGGACAGGATCTGCGCTTCGTTCTTTTTTTGCGCTTGCAGAATCTTTGCGATTCCTCCTATAACAATGTAGCTACACATAGCCCGTAGAGAACGTATGGAGCCGCGACATCCGGCAACGGCTGGCAGCGTTTTTACCGGCGCTCGCAGACCTGCCCCAGCCGCTGGTGTTGGCACTTCAAACTCACCTCTCGATCGGCTGGTATCTGGGCACCCTGCTCAATCCCAAGCGTGGTTTCAACGTGAACGTCTCCCAGCGCACCAACGCCGGCGAGATTGTCTGGGAGCTGGCGCGAGCCCAACCCCCAAACGCTGATCGGGGCTGGCTGGTGACGGAAGAACCCCTGAATCGCGGCCAGGATCTGGCTCTGGTCGTTTCGGTGACCCACGACGCCCGGGTGGATGCCAAGCGTGCGATCGACACCTTGGCCTTGCCGATCGGGCGCCTGGCCCACGCCAGCCTGACGGAGCCCGGTCCCGACGCCGTGGTGGACGGTGGCCACGCCCGCTGGCTGGCGGATGCCCTGGCGCGGCAAGTTCGAGAGCTGGTGGTGGTCGATCCACCCCGCCGGCTGCATGTCTTCGCGGCCTGCCCTGTGGGGCTGATGCTGCTTTTCGGACAGCGAGCGGACTCGTGGGGGCCGACCACGGTGTATGAATTCGCCTTTGAAGACGGCAGCCGAAGTTATTTTCCCGGGATGGCTTCTGGGCTGGTTTAATGCTATCTCATCTGCACTAATTCATCCTGAGAGCAGCCATTGCCCTCAGGCGCGCTGGGCCGGCCTTAACCCTGCCGCTGCGAGAGCCAGGCAGTGAGGTCCGCGGCCCCTTGGAAATCAAGCAGCGCCTCGGCCAAGGCTTCCAGCTCTGCCAGGGGTAGGGCCTGGATGTGGGTCTGCTGGTCTGTGGAAAGGGTGCCGCAACGGCGTTGCAGCAGGCGCAGGGTTACAGAGGCGGCTTCCGCCTGTTGGCCCATACCGTAGATCTCGCGGTAGGCCACGCTTTTGGTGAAGTCGTCGAGCGTGATCCCTCCCATGGCGCAGATGTCGGTGATGGAGCGGCCGTTGAACCTTGAGAGCAGGATAGCGGCAATCACGTCATCCATTTCGCCCGCGAGGGGAGTGGCGGCGGCCTGCTGGCGGATGGCGGCAGAGGAATCGGACAGCTGCTCTTCCGGCAACAGGAGCAGGCCGAGGGCTTTTTGGAGTGGCGGGGCGGAGGGTGGCATGCGCTCGGGAGCCAGCTCAATCCAGTGCACGCGCTCCTGCAGGAATTCGGCCACGGGCAGAGGATCGCCGAAGTTGAGATCGCGAGAGGGGCAGATCACGAGTACGCGCCAGTAGCGCAAGGGATGGCCCTGGCGGTGCTGGTGCCAGAGGAGGAGGCTACTTTCGTTGTAAAGCCGCAGGAAGAAATCAGGTTTGGCGGCCATCTGGGCTTCCATGATCAACGCTGGCTTGTCGTAAAGCTGCTCG
>JBILDB010000409.1:0-3462 GCA_044352805.1 Cyanobium sp. | reverse complement strand
TACAAAGGTGCCCGGTGTCAACTACTTAGACGGGTCGCGTCAATTACGTAGGCGGGTGCCCCCCCTCTCTCCCCCTGCGATGGCAGGGGGAGGCGACACCGACAACTGAGCCACTCGCTGGCCTCGTGGTCGCCGATACCTCTGCCAGAACTTGTAGCGGAGCGCACGAGCCGGCGGACCCCACGGTCCGACGGCAGCGCGGAGCCCACACCGGCAACTGGCGCCTGGGTTAGCGGACGTTGGCGGGTAATTGACGCCTGGTCGCGGCGACGGATCAGCCCGAGCTGGGGCGACCAAGGCGGCGGGCCCGCTTGCGGCGGTAGCTCTCGCCATTGATCTGGATGATCGTGCTGTGGTCCACCAGCCGGTCCACTGCCGCCACGGTCATGGCGCTGGTCGAAAAGACGTTCTCCCACTCGCTGAACGGTTGGTTGCTGGTCACCAACAGGGATTTCCGTTCGTAGCGGTGCATGACCAGCTCGAACAGCACCGAGGTCTCCGCCTCGTCCTTGCGCACGTAGCCGATGTCGTCGATCACCAGCAGGGCGTAGCGATCCAGCCGGTTGAGGGCCTTAGCCAGGGCGTAGTCGGCTTTTGCGCGCTGCAGCTCCTGCACCAGGGTGGTGGCGGAGAAGAAGCGTGCCGAGCGATCCAGGGCGATCAGGCTGCGGCAGATGCCAGCCGCCAGGTGGGTTTTGCCCACACCGCTGGGGCCAAACAGCAGCAGGTTCTCGGCGCGGTCCAGCCAGCCGGTGTCGTGGGCGATCTGCTCGATCTGGGGACGCTCCAGATCCGGGATGGCGTTCCAGTCGTAGTCCGCCAGGGTTTTGGGGACCGGCAGCTGGGCCTCATGCAACAGCCGCCGCTGACGGGCTTGATGCCGCTGCTGGTGTTCCTGCTCCGCCAGCACATAGAGGTAGCTGGCTGGACTCCAGCCATCGGCTGTGGCCTGCTGCTCGGCCGCCTGCCACTGGCTGCGGAACTGGGGCAGTTTCAACTGTTTCAACACCGCTGGCAGAGCCGTTTCCAGCGCAGGCCTGCTCGGGGGTTCCAACCAGGAGTTCGTCATAGCTGCTGAGGGTGTGTTCGGGGATGTCGAGCTGGGGCATGGCCGCCAGGCCCCTGGGGGGCCGCAGGCCGTAGTGATCGCGCAGGGCCGTGAGGTTCAGCTCACCGCGGCGCAGCTGACGGCGCAGATAGCGCTCCACAGCGTCCAGGTCGTCCGTGCGTGCGGCGACATGGAGGGCATCGACCGTGACCTTGGCGGCCTCATCCGGCGGCAGGGCCGCCAGGAGTAGGCGCCATAGCTGCCGCCAGTTCTCTCCTGGGAGCAGGTCGGACTGCAGCTGGGCACGCAGCAGCGCCCGGGGTTTGCGGCGCAGACTCTCGATCATGTGGCGGAAATCGATCCGCCGCAGTGGCCCGCTTTCTCCCGCTTGCCGATGCAGGCGCGGCAGGGTTTCGACAAACTGGCTGCGCAGGAACAGATCCAGCCGGTCATGGCGCAGGTGCACCGTCAGCTGCTGGCCAATCAGCCGCGAGGGGACGCTGTAGGTGACTGAACGCACCTCGATCGTGCTGGTGCTCCGCACCCGCGCCACCACAGGCTCGTAGTCGGCAAAGCGCTCCACCGGCAGGGGCTGCAGATGCAGCTGCTCAATCTCCAGGTTCCCCTGCACCTGGTAGCGGCTGTTAAGGGTGTTGGTGACGTGGGCAACCAGCTGCCGGTATTCGGTCTCGGTGGCGAAATCGCGGCTACCGCGCTGGATCAGCTGCTGCTCCAGCCGGTGTTTCCAGTGCCCGTGGGGCCCCTCAATCGCGCCGTTCTCGTGGGCGACGCCGCGGTTGTTGCGGGTGGCGATCACGCCCAGGTGGGCGCAGAGCTCGCGGTACCGGCTGGTGAAGTCCTTGGCGTAGCTGCCGTCGCGGTTGCGGAAGCAGGCACTCAGGCTGTCGGTGCGGTGCTCCGCTGGCACTCCACCGCAAAGGGCAAGAGCGTTCTGCAAGGCCTCGGACAGGGCGACAAAGCTTTCGCCGCCGTGGATCACCGCCACATGGCACCAGCCCGAATAGGGCAGGCGGAAGTGGAACAGCCGGTGCTCCAGCGCCTCCCCCGCCACGGTGATCGGCTCGCCTTTGAGCAGCGTGAAATCCGAGATCCCCAGCACCCCAGCCCGGTGCTCCTGCAGGAACATCACCTCCTGGGCAGGGCCATGTAGGGCCCGCCACTGCTCGACGCGGCGCTGGAGGGTGCGCTTGCGCCGGTACCACTCCTCGCCAGGCCTGAGCTGCTCCAGGTGCAGCAGCAGGGTCTGGGGTTCAAGCTGCGGCGCCTTCTCAAGCATCGGCACCAACACGCTCTCCCAGACCTCAGCCAGGGGATCGGCGCGGGTGCGCCAATGGCGGCCCCGTTGCTGCTGTTGCCCCTCGGGCTGCAGCTCGCCGCGATCGATCCGTTGCGCGCTGCGCACCGAAATCCCCGCCGCATCAGCCGCCACCTGCTGGCTGAGTCCATCAGCCCGTTTGGCCATGTACCGCTCCTTGATCCGCAACGACAGAGGGGCGGGCATCGCAGGGCTCCAGACCGGAATCGGAACCCTGTTGTCGCATCCTGAGACCCGCCTATGTAGTTGCGCGGACCCGCCTACCTAATCGTCGCAGGACAGGCAAAGGGAACTACCGCGATGTCGATGGCACGATCAAGACGGCTGGCATCTTCATTGGCCCAGAGTTCGGCACCGTCAGCCGCGTCGATCTGGTGGAAGCAGCCCGCGAATGCGCCGATGCCGGCTTCGACGTGCTGATCAGCTGCGCCTTCAACTACGAGGCCCAGTCCACCGAGTTCGACAAGCTCGGCCCCCTCCCCGTGCTCAAGGCCCGCATGAACGCCGATCTGCACATGCAGCAGGATCTCGCCAACAGCGGCAAGGGCAATCTGTTTGTGATCTTCGGCGAACCCGACATCGACATCCTCGACGCGACTGGTCCCGAAGGACAGCCCAATCAGATCCAGGTGAAGATCAACGGCGTCGATGTCTTCGATCCCTCCACCGGCGAAGTCCGCAGCGACGAGCCCGACAACATCGCCTGCTGGTTCATCGATAGCGACTATAACGGCGAGAGCTTCTTCGTGCGGCAGGCCTACTTCCTTGGCCAGAACGACCCCTATAAGAGCCTTAAGATCTCGCTGAAGGCTGAGATCGATCAGGAAGCCTGGGAATCGCTCAATTGTGATATCTCTGTGCCCTTTGCCAAGCCCTCAACGGGGCGTATCGCGGTGAAGGTGATCAATCACCTGGGGGATGAGGTGATGAAGGTTTATCGGGTGTAGTTAGCCTCTTTTCTTGACCCGCTCGTCCAACAGCAGTGCGAGCAAAAAAAGACGTGCCTCCTCACTACCTTTGATCTTTTCCCAGAGCGTGAAAACACGTTCAGCATCTTGGATGGCTTGGCGTGCATCTG
>JBILDB010000300.1:0-3464 GCA_044352805.1 Cyanobium sp. | reverse complement strand
TCCCTCGTCATCAATTACGACGTGCCCTTTGACGGTGAGGCCTACGTGCACCGCATTGGTCGCACCGGCCGGGCCGGCCGCAGTGGCGACGCCATTTTGTTTCTGACGCCGCGGGAACGACGCTTCCTGGGCGGCATGGAGCGGGCCGTGGGTCAACCGATCGAGCCGATGGAGGTGCCCTCCAATGCCGCCATTCATCAGCACCGTCTCGACCGCCTGCATCAACGGCTGGCCGGCACCGTGCAGCAACCCACCACCACGACCGAGGAGCGCGCCCTGCTCTCCGAAGTGTTGCAGCGACTTGGCCAGGAACTTGACTGCACCCCGTCCGTACTTGCTTTGGCAGCCCTTGAGCTGAGCCTGGCCGGCAAGCCGCTGTTGCTCAAGGCCGAACAGCGTTGGGGTGCCCCCTCCGGCCGTGTGCTGGAGAGCCGCGGTGGCGACAGCCGTGGCGACGGTCGCCGCGAAAGCCGCAGTGGCGACTTCCGCCGCGAGCGGGATGGGGGTCGCGACCGAGATGGGGGCCGGGACCGCCGTGATAACGATCGCTCCGATCCCGACCGTCCCGAATCCCCCCCCGAATCTCACTTGGAGCGTTTCCGCTTGGAGGTGGGCTGGCGCGATCACGTCAGGCCCGGCAACATCGTTGGTGCCATCGCTAATGAAGCTGGCCTCACCGGGCGATCCATCGGCCGCATCCGCATCTACGAAGGCCACTCCACCGTCGACCTCCCCAAGGGGATGCCGGAGGCTGTCTTCACTGACCTGCAACGGTTGAAGGTGATGAATAAGGAACTGCAGATCTCCCGGCTGCCGGTCTGACCGCATTCCATGCCTTTTGTTGCTGACTTCCTTTCTTGCCGACTTCAGGTCCGATCCCGCATCGGCCGGACCCTGAGGAAGGTTCTGAGGGTGGCTTTGCCTCTTGGGGCCCTGCCTCTCGGGGCCCTGCCTCTCGGGGCCCTGCCCCTCGGGGGCTTGCCTCTGGGGGCTTCGCCCCTTAGTGCACAGTTCCTGGGGGCCATGCCCCTGGGGCCCCGTTCCGAGGGCGTTGGGGCGATTGTCCAGGCGATGTGCCTGACGGCCTTCGAATCGGAGATGTCCCAGGCGGGGAAAGTTGCCCCGGAGGGCATGGCGGGTTTTGCCTGCCGTTGTGTAGCCGATCGCATCATGAAGGGAAGGGGAGTTGAGGAGTCCCGCAAGGAATGTCGGCTTGCCACCAGGCAGCGTTTTCCGATCTGACCTGCCTCTATCCCCCCTAGGCCCTTGGTTTAGGGGGGGTTTTTATGGGGCGGGCTACCAACTTGCGGTGGCGCTGGTTGTCGAACTGAAACTGAGCTCGGCTGTGGACAGGCTTTCAACGGCGGCAATTAACGAGGTCTGAACTTCAACACTTTCTGAAACCACCAAGGCTTGAAGCAGGTCAAATTTGTCTTGCATACCAAGCTCCCCGTCGGGTTGCCAGGCGAGGCTCCAGGGGGAGGGGGCCACCATCATTGGATCAATTGATCAGCATTTGCTGACATTGGAGCACTTTTCTGCCCGGGTCGCTCCGCTTTCGATTGTCTTCCGTTTGTCTTTAAGTTTCTTCATGTTGGCCCCGTGGCCTGGCTGGCCAGTGTCGGGGCGCTGCGGTTGTAAAGTTTCGGGGATTCCGAGGATGCCGGTTCCTGATGGAGCCCGCGATCAGACGAATCCGTTCCGGTTTTTTCTCTGATGACCATTTACGTCGGCAACCTCTCGTTTCAGGCCGAACGGGAAGACCTGCTTGATCTCTTCAGCCAGTACGGAGAAGTCCGTCAGTGCAGCCTGCCCCTTGATCGCGATACAGGCCGCAAGCGTGGCTTTGCCTTCGTGGAGTTGGATTCCGATGCTTCTGAGCAAAAGGCGATTGACGACCTCCAGAACGTCGAATGGATGGGTCGCATGATCCGGGTCAACAAGGCCACTCCCCGGGAAGCGGGCGGCGGTGGTGGTGGTGGCCGTGGTGGCTATGGCAACCGCGGTGGCGGTACCGGTGGTGGTGGCGGCGGCGGCCGTTCCGAGGCCGGCGGCGGCAACCGCTGGTGAGCAGGTCGCCTCGATGAGCGGGGAGACCAGGGGGCTGGGAAGGCTTTTTAGTCGCCTGCAACCCCATGTTCGCTTGGTGCGACTGGCATCCCTTTGTTCGATACTGAATAAACTATTTGACCTGGCGCCGCCGGTGTTGATTGGTTTGGCCGTCGATGTGGTGGTTAAACAGCAGAATTCTTGGTTAGCCCAGTTCGGAGCTTCAACGGTGCCAGCCCAGCTAGCAGTGCTGGCATTGCTTTCTTTTGTGATTTGGAGTGCCGAATCGCTGTTTGAATATCTCTATGGCTTGCTCTGGCGCAATCTGGCACAAACCGTCCAGCACGAACTTAGAATCGAAGCCTACGACCATCTCCAGCATCTGGAGATGGGTTATTTCGAGGCTGGCAGCACCGGTCAATTGCTGGCTGTTTTGAATGACGATATCAATCAATTGGAGCGCTTTCTCGATCAAGGTGCTAACGAAATCCTGCAGTTAATCACCACCGTGCTGGCGGTTGGAGCCAGCATGGTGGCCCTTTCCCCCATGGTGGCGGGCCTTTCATTTCTGCCAATCCCGCTGATTTTGTGGGGTTCGCTGCGGTTCCAGACCCGCTTGGCACCCCGTTATCGGGAAGTACGGGAAAAAGCGGGGGATATGGCTAGTCAACTTGCGAATAATATCGGCGGTATTCTTACAATCAAGAGCTATGTGGCTGAAGATTGGGAACGCCGGCGGTTAGAGCAGCTCAGTGATGCCTATCGTCTCAGTAACAGCCGGGCCATTCGTCTTTCGGCGGCGTTCGTACCTCTGATTCGCTATGCGATTCTCTTTGCCTTTATTACGATCCTAGTTGTAGGTGGTCTCCAGGCCTGGCGTGGGGTGATTGCAGTTGGCACCTATAGCTTTCTAGTGTTCATCACCCAGCGTCTGCTCTGGCCCCTGACCACCTTGGGACGCACATTGGATGATTACCAGCGGGCCATGGCCTCCACTAATAGAGTTTTGGATCTGCTGGATACACCCATCGCCATTCCTTCAGGCGACCGACCCCTGCCTCTGGCTGCGGTGCGTGGGGAAGTGCGCTTTGAGGGGGTAGGTTTTGCCTATCCCGACCGCCCCCCATTGCTGGAGGGATTCGATCTTGTGGTACCTGCGGGCTCCACCGTGGGTATCGTTGGAGCAACGGGCTCCGGCAAGAGCACCATCGTCAAGTTGCTGCTGCGGCTCTATGAGATCAACTCCGGACGTATCCTGCTGGATGGCATGCCAATTGACACTTTGCAACTGGATGATCTGCGCCGAGCCATCGGCTTGGTGAGCCAGGAGGTATTTCTTTTCCATGGCAGCGTTGCTGAAAACATTGCCTACGGAAGTTTCGGGGCGCCGCTAGCGGCAATCGAAAAGGCGGCAA
>JBILDB010000299.1:0-3482 GCA_044352805.1 Cyanobium sp. | reverse complement strand
ATTTCTTGCGCCATTGAAATGGACGCCCACAGACAGGGCAGACCTTGGTGGCGCGCTCGGGGTGATCGGCCATAAGGGATACGAGGCTGGAGGGACTCCAATCTCGCCGATCAACGATGCAAGCTTCAGTGGTCCGCCACGGCTAGCGCTGAATAATCAAAGAACGATTGCCAGGCCGTCTTGCTTGGTGCTCCCATAATCGGCGGCATGAACCAGAGCTGATCGCCGTTGCTCCACGGTCTTCAGGCTTTTGTGAAAGCAACGATCATCCTCAAGATCCCCCCACTCCCCACTCCCCATGCCCTGCCGCCACTGGCCGCTCTGATGCCTGTCCTCGCCGACCTCACCGATGCCTTGATCGCCCTGATTCCGGAGGATGGCAGCCGGATCACGAATGATCAGATCCGGGCGGCGCTGGAGCAGGAGGCGGGTGAGCCGCTAAGCGATGCGGAGCTCAAGGAGATCAAGACCCTGGTGGTGGTGATGGGGGCGGCCGAGGGGGTGAAGGGCCCTGGCGGGGGACTCAAGGCTCCCGGCTTGGATACGCCTCCCCGTGCAACCGCCGGCGGATCAACCGCCAGCCGCACCCGCCGCCGCCGCAGCGGCAACGGCGCCCCAGCCGTCCAGGCCACCATCGCCCCGGGCACCACGGCGGCCTCGGTGCTCACCGGTGAGCTGCGCAATCAGATCGATCGGATCTGGGATGCCTTCTGGAGCGGCGGCATCGCCAATCCGCTGGAGGTGCTGGAGCAGCTCACTTATTTGCTGTTCATCCGCAGGCTGGATGAGCTGGAAACCCTGGAGGAGCGCCGCAGCCAGCGCTCAGGCCAACCGATGCGCCGCCGCATCTTTCCGGAAGGAGCGGATGAGCAGGGGCGTGCTTGGAGCGAGCTGCGCTGGAGCCGCTTCAAGGAACTGGGCGAAGCCGCCTCCATGTTCAAGGTGGTAGGCGAGCGGGTTTTCCCGTTCCTGCGCGAGCTGGGCGGTGAGGAATCGGCCTATGCGACCCACATGCGCGACGCGCGCTTCACCATCCCCACGCCAGGGCTGCTCACCAAGGTGGTGGAGTTGCTCGATGCGGTGCCGATGGAAGACCGCGACACCAAGGGTGACATCTACGAATACATGCTCGGCAAGCTGGCCACCGCCGGCACCAACGGCCAGTTCCGCACACCGCGCCACATCATCGAGCTGATGGTGGCGATGACCGAGCCGACGCCGCGCGATGTGATGGTGGATCCGGCCTGCGGCACCTGCGGCTTCCCGGTGGCGGTGGGCGAATACCTGCGCGAACACCACCCGGAGGTGCTCAGCGATCCGGAGCTGCGCGAGCACTTCAACCATGGCCTGTTCCATGGCTTTGATTTCGACAACACGATGCTGCGCATCGGCGCGATGAACATGCTGCTGCACGGGGTTGACAACCCCGACGTGAGCTACCGCGATTCGCTCTCCGAAGACAGCGCCAGCGAGGAGAACAAATACACCTTGGTCTTGGCCAATCCACCCTTCGCCGGATCGCTCGACTACGAGAGCACCAGCGGCAAGCTGCAGCGGGTAGTGAAGACGAAAAAGACCGAGCTGCTGTTCATGGCGTTGTTCCTGCAGCTGCTCAAACCCGGCGGCCGGACGGCCGTGATCGTGCCCGATGGCGTGCTGTTCGGTTCGTCCAACGCCCACAGGTCACTGAGGCAGCAACTCGTAGAAGAGCATTTTCTTGAGGGCGTGGTGTCGCTACCCAGCGGCGTGTTCCGTCCCTATGCCGGTGTGAGCACGGCGATCCTGCTGTTCACCAAAACCGGCCGGGGCGGCACAGACTCCGTCTGGTTTTATGACATGAATGCCGACGGCTGGAGCCTCGACGACAAGCGCAATCCGTTGCTGCCGCTGCAGAAACTCGGGCCTGCTCCCAAAGATGCCCTGGCAGAGGGTGAGCACGACAAGAACAACCTGCCCGACTGCCTGGCCCGATGGCGACAACGCAAGGATTCTGAGCGCGATCGGGAGCGCACCGCCCAGAGCTTCTGTGTGCCCAAGGCAGAAATTGCAGCCGAGCGCTACGACCTCAGCCTCAATCGCTACAAG
Source organism: Cyanobium sp. (assembly GCA_044352805.1). Lineage (GTDB taxonomy): Bacteria > Cyanobacteriota > Cyanobacteriia > PCC-6307 > Cyanobiaceae > Cyanobium. The sequence continues at coordinate 1,397 of JBILDB010000299.1, read as the reverse complement.
GAGCTGGTCCACGACGAGGTTGAGCACCGCCCGCCGCTGGAGATCCTGGCGGAACTGCGGGCGATCGAGCAGGAGATCCTGCAGGGGATTGAGGAACTGGAGGGGATGTTGCGATGAGGGGCACGCAAGCGCGATCAGCGGGCCAGGCCCAGAAACACCAGCAACGAGCGGTTGAGGCGCAGCAGGTCAGCGTCGGACAGCTGGCCGATCTTTTTACCAAGCCTGCTCTTGGGCACGGTCGTCAGCTTGTCCACCATCAGGCGGCTGGTGTTGCGGAGACCGTTCGCCGGCGTCGGTTCCACCTGGATGCGGAGCATAGGGGCGTCGATCGGCTCACTGGTCAGAGGACAAACCGCAATCGAGAGCGTTTCCGCGAAGCCGTCCTCCTGAACGATCACCGCTGGACGGGGCTTGCTCGCGTAGCCAGGGCCGCCGGCCATGGTCCAGATCTCACCTCGCTTCACTGGCTGTACTCGTCATCCGGCCACTCGTACACCGAGTCAATGAAGGCCTGGATCTCGACCTCCTCAGGGCTCTGGGCCACCAAAAGCGACTGGCGCCGCGCCTCGGCCTCAAACCCAGGCGCATGCACATCCGGCACCCAGATCTGGATCGGCCGCATCCCCTGGCCCCGCAACCGCTGGCGGTGCTCCCGCACTTTGCGGCGATTGGCCGCACGTCGCGCCTCCTGGGCTGTGGCTTCTGAGCGACCCAGCTCCGGGGTGGCCTCGGGTCCCATGGCGCTTCCCGCAACAGTTACATGTCACCCTAGCCGGGGCTGGCGCCACTGGCCGGGGATGGTGCACGAAGAAATAGAGGGAAGACTGCGATGACCCTGGCCGAGCTGGAGGCCTTGATCTGCACCGGAGAATCCGAACAACTGGAGTTCAAACGCTCCACCAGCCAGCTGCGCTCCGGATGCGACACCCTCTGTGCCTTCCTCAATGGCCGAGGCGGCACGGTGCTGTTCGGGGTGGGCGACAGCGGCCGGATCGTGGGGCAGCACTGCAGCGATGCCAGCCGCCGTGAACTGGCGGAGGCGCTGCGGCGGATCGAACCTTCCGCCCAGGCCACGATCGACGAAGTGCCCCTCCCGGGGGATGGGGATAAGCGGGTGATTGCTGTGCGGGTACCGCCGGGCCAAGGGATGAGACCGTTCTTTCACGACGGGCGCGCCTTTGAACTGATCGCCAGCAGCACGGGGCGCATGCCCCAGCCGGTATTGGAGGGTCTGCTGCTGGAGCGCAGCCATCCGATCCAGCGCTGGGAAACCCAGAAGGCGGTGGGAATCACCGCGGCTGATCTGGATCAGGAGGAATTGCTGCGCACCCTGCGCGTAGGCGTACAGGCGGGCCGCTTGCCTGAGGCGGCCCTCAGCGATCCAGCCAACACCCTGG
>JBILDB010000298.1:0-3495 GCA_044352805.1 Cyanobium sp. | reverse complement strand
ATCCGGCCGAGACAGCGGGCCGCATCGGCCCGGCTGGTGAGGTCGTCGTCCCCCTCCAACAGCCAGCTCAAGAGGTTGGCGGGAAAGGCCCCATCCCGGCGCAGGTTGCAGCGATCACCCTCCGCACGGAACCGGAACGACCTCCCCTCAAGCTGCCCGACCAGCGCAGGAACCGAGGGGCGCTCGGACTCACGCTGACAGGCCAGCAGGCCGATCAACACAGCAGGAACGGCCAGCCATGCCCGCATCCCGATCACCGCTCTGACCATGGTGCTTTCTGATGGTAGGCGTGGCGTGGTTATCCACCACGGCTGAGTATGAGGAGTTTGCAGAAAAACCCAACCATGGTCGTTTTCTCTCTTCGCAGAATTCATGTCTCCTTGATTGCGACGTCAGGCACGCCTTCTGGCGCTTTGACGCCATTACTCTCCGACTTTTGGAGGACAACTCCACTGCTGTTGACCTGACCACTGTCCCCTAGGTGGCAGAACGAAACCCGTCCCTGGGGGAGCTGCTGGCCCTGTTCGACCCCAACGACCCCAACGTCTCCCTACATCAGCAGATCGACGGCCGGCCTGCAGCCGCAGCGGCACCACCTTCATGGCTTCGGCCCCTCCACCAGACCCTGGAACATCACCAGCGCATCCACGTAGCCCAATTGCCTGTGGCGGAATGCCCCCGGCAACGTGCCGACCACCTGAAAGCCGTTGCGCTGCCAGCAGCGGATGCCGGCGCTGTTGGTGCTCACCACCAGGTTGAACTGCATCGCCCGAAACCCGAGCCGCCTGGCCGTCTGCAGGGAGTGCTGACAGAGGCGGCTGCCGATTCCCTGGCGCCGCGACTGCTCGGCAACCACATAGCCAGCGTTGGCGACGTGGGCACCAAGGGCCAGGGAGTTGGGCCTCAGGTAGTAGGTGCCCACCAGCGCGCCGCTGGCATCCACAGCCACCATCACCGCCTGGCTGCGTTCGACCCAGGCGACCTGGGCCTCGGCCTCGGTGATCGCCGGGTCGTGCGGGAAGGTTTCGCCGGCGCGGAACACCGGCTCCAGCAGCGACCACAGCCCCGGCCAGTCGGCCGCCTCAAAGGGGCGGATTTGAAGCGGTGTGGGCAATGGAGCCAGGGTTTTGGATCAGCAGCTGGGCCATCCTGACGCTCCCACTACGGCGCCGCTGCAGTGCGCCGCTGCAGTGCGACGCCGACCTCAGCGCAGCAGCAGCCCGATCGGCCCCAAGGCCACCAAGCCGCTGCCGAGGGCCAGCAGCAGGGCTGCAGCACGGGTCCAGGCCACCGGCAGGCGCCGCAGCAGCAGGAGACTGCCACCGCTCACCAGCGCTGATCCGCTAAGCGCCCCCAACCACCAGAGCAGGGCGGAGCCGTCGGCCGGAGCTTCCATGCCGTGCAGCATGGCGTGCACCGCCACGGCGGCAGCCACCAGGGCAGCGCAGCCGCCCAGCCGGGGGCTCTGCTGGGAGCGCAGCACCAGCACCGCCACGGCTGTGATCGCCAGGGCCGCCAGCAACTCCTGGGCGGGCAGGGTGCCGCCCAGGGCGCCGAACACGCCGCCACCGATGGCGCCAGCCAGGGCCCAGAGCAGCAGCTGAGGGGAGATCACGGCGCCAGCGGCTCCGACCGACACCAACAACAGCAGGTGATCCACACCGCTAATCGGGTGCAGGAAGCCGGCGGCGATGCCGCCGTTGGCGATGCCATGGGCTTGGGCGGGTTGGGCAAGCAGCAACGCCAGAGCAGTGGCGCCGCCGGCCAACGCCAAGGACCTGGCTGAAATGAGTGGAGTCATCGAGCGATCCGGTCCGCGCCGGAGAAGAAGGGTCTCAACACGGCGAGCGTTCTGACTGAGAGGGCGTTGGCCCCCATCACAGCTGCGGGACAGCGCCGGACTTGGCTCAGGACGAAGCTGATCCGCACCGGACTTTCCTCGTTGCCTCCAGGGAGTGACCCGCTGGAACCGTTCTCAACATTATGGAGCTGAATGGCTGCGGTGTCCAAACCATGACCATAGTCTCCAGTACTCGCGACTTGATGGAGACATGGATGATTATTTCGAACAAGCCGCCGGCCCGGCGGTGCCCTGGAGACTCTGTTCCATGCTTCCTCTGCGTTCCACCCTCATCGTTCTCGGTCTGGCGGCTCCGCTGGCATCCCACGCCGCCAACCTCGACATGGCGGGTGTGAACCGATACGCCAGCCAGGAGCAGGTCACCAGCATCACCCAGTTCTCGGATGTCAGGCCGGGCGACTGGGCTTTTCAGGCTTTGACCAACCTGATCGAGCGCTACGGCTGCGTCGCCGGCTACCCCAATGGCAGCTTCAAAGGCGGCCAGGCGCTGAGCCGTTATGAGGCTGCCGCCCTGCTGAATGCCTGCCTCGACCGCGTCACCGAGGTGACCGATGAGCTCAAGAAGCTGATGCAGGAGTTCGAGCAGGAACTCGCTGTGCTGCGTGGTCGCGTCGATGGCCTCGAAGCCAAGGTGGGTGAGCTGGAGGCCACTCAGTTCTCCACCACCACCAAGCTCAACGGGCAAGCAACGTTTGTGGTGGGAGCCAATGCCTTCTCGGGATCGGCTGTCAACACGGGAGCCAACACATTCAATCGAGCACCGAATGAGTTCACGGGTCGTCCACGGACTCCCGTACCGCTGCCCAACGCCACCACGTTCAACTACGACTTGCAGTTGACGCTTGATACAAGCTTCACCGGCAAGGATCTGTTGCGCACCAAACTGCGCGCCGGCAACTTCGGCCAAAGCGTGTTTGGAGGCGAACCGCACGCCCTCAGCCTGGCTGTACTTGAGGCCGCTTTCGAGGAGGATTGTGGTTCCGAAACAGACTGCGGTGACGTCGTCGCCATCGACAAGCTCTACTACCAGTGGCCCATCGGCAGCGGCTTCACGGCCACCCTGGGGGCCCGGGTGGGGCAGGAAGAAGTGCTGGCGCTATGGCCCAGTGTCTATCCCTCTGACACCATCCTCAACGTGATGACGGTGAATGGGGCGCCAGCGGCCTACAGCAAGAATGTCGGCGCTGGCGCAGGGTTGTGGTGGCAGAACAACGGCTTCAGCGTCAGTACCACTTACATAGCCGCCAATGGCGACAGCGGCAATCCCAGTGTTACGGCAGAGGACGGTGGCGGTGGACTTGGCAACAGGAATTCCGGCGCCACCGGCAGTGTGCAGCTGGGCTATCAGCAGGAGCAATGGGGCCTGGCTGCAATCTGGACCTACGTGCAATCAGAGACTCAGTTCGTTCCGGGAGCCACCCCGTTCACCCACAGCGCCATCGATCACAACAGCGATGCCGCCACCAGTGCCTGGGGCCTGAGCGCTTTTTGGCAACCGCTGCGCAGCGGATGGCTGCCTTCCCTCAGCCTGGGATGGGGAATCAACAGCACCACCTACAGCACGCCCCAGCCCCGCGGCAGCCTCAGCACCAGTCAGTCCTGGATGGTGGGTCTGCAGTGGACCGATGTGTTCC
>JBILDB010000297.1:0-3501 GCA_044352805.1 Cyanobium sp. | reverse complement strand
CGCTTACAACTACGCCTACGTTCTGCCTGGTTTCCTGCTGATCCTGCTGGGGGGCATCAACGGTCCTTTCCACAGCGCCATGGTCAGCGTGCTGGCGCGCCGCAGCCGGCAGGAGGGGGCCCATGTGTTGGCTGCAATCAACACCATGGTGGGTGCCGCCCTGGTGGCGGTAACGCTGCTGTTGATCGTCGCGGCGGATCCCCTGATCACCCTGGTGGGACCCGGCATGGATGCCACCCGCCACGCTTTGGCGGTGGCCCAACTGCGCTGGATGGCGCCGATGGCCCTATTTGCCGGCTTGATCGGTCTTGGCTTCGGGGCCCTCAATGCCGCCGATGTCTTCTGGTTGCCCGCCGTCAGCCCCCTGCTGTCCAGCGTGGCTGTGATCGGCGGCATCAGCCTGCTTTGGTGGCAGTTGGGCAGTGCCATCACCCTGCCCGCATCAGCCCTCTACGGCGGCATCGTCTTGGCCGCGTCCACCACGGTGGGGGCCTTGCTGCAGTGGCTGATTCAGTTGCCGGCCATGGCTAAGGAGGGCCTCGGCCGGCTGCGGCTGCTTTGGGATTGGCAGGATCCAGGCGTGCGTGAAGTGCTGGCGGTGATGGGGCCAGCCACCCTCTCTTCCGGAATGTTGCAGATCAATGTCTTCGTAGATCTCTTCTTTGCCTCCGGCATCGCCGGGGCGGCGGCGGGCCTGGGTTACGCCAATCTCCTGGTGCAGACGCCCCTGGGTTTGCTCTCCAATGCCCTGCTGGTGCCGCTGTTGCCTGTCTATGCCCGGCTCACCGCGCCCGCCGATCGGCCCGAGTTGGTCAGCCGCATCCGCCAGGGGCTGATGCTCTCCAACGCCAGCATGTTGCCCCTTGGGGCCCTGATGGTGGGGTTGGCCGGTCCGCTTGTGGCCTTGGTCTACGAAAGGGGCGCCTTCGATAACCAGGCGGCTGCTTTGGTGGGAGGGCTATTGATGGCCTACGGCCTGGGCATGCCGGCCTACCTGGCCCGTGATGTGCTGGTCCGGGTGTTCTATGCCCTTGGCGATGCCAACACGCCCTTCCGTTGGTCAGTTGGGGGCATTGGCCTCAATGCCCTCTTCGACTGGTTGCTGGTGGGGGGGCCGACCCCATGGGGTCTGCAGTTGCCCCAATGGAATTTCGGGGCCCCTGGCCTGGTCCTGGCCACGGTCGCCGTCAATGTGATCACCTGTCTGGGGCTGCTGCTGGTGCTTTCCCGTCAGCTGGGGGGACTGCCCCTGGCCCGCTGGGGAAGGGACACCGCCTTGCTGCTGGGAGCTTCCCTGCTGACCGGTCTGGTGGCCTGGGGCCTGGCCCATCGGCTGAGCTGGCCGCCGGGGTTGGTCGGCCTGCTGCTCCAGAATGGCTTGAGTGCGGGCTTGGCGATCGGCGTCTTTGCTGCTCTGGCCACCCTGGCTGGGGTCCCCGAGATCCACGAGCTCATGCGCCTGGTGCGGCGCCGCCCGGCCTGAATCAGGGCAGCCGCACCTGGCGTTCTTCACGCACCTGCATCGGCAGCTCCAGGTGGCAACGACCAATGATCTGGGGCCCGTCGACCGAGAGGATGCGGGCCTCAATGCCGTAATCGCGGAAGGCCGTCTCCAGTTCCTGGATCAGGGCTTTCTCGACCTGGGCCTCGGCATCCACCACCTTGCCGATCAGCCGGCCTCCCAGCTTGCCGATGCGCTTGCTGACCACCTCGCGGGCATTGGTGACCTCGATGATCAGCACGGCCACTGAGCGACGGCAGCCACCTTATCGAGCGGTGCTCCTGCAGGGGGAGGCAGCCTGATCGAACCGAGCTCTCAACAGAGCGGTTCGAGCAAGTCTTCCAGGTCCCGCAATTGGCCGGCTGGCACCAGTCGGGAGAGGGGCAAGCGGGTGGCGCCACCGCCAATCGGCACCTGAATGGCCTCTAGCGCCTGGCGGGCCGAGACCCCCGCGCCCTGATCCAGTCGGCCGGCGCATTCGATCGCCAGGGCCTGGGCCAGGTGGGCATCCCCCAGGTAGAGATGCCAGTCCCCCACCTGGATGTAAAGACGATCGGCGATCGCTCGGGTGAGTTCGTCGAGTTCGCTGGCTGCCAGTGTCATGGGGAAGGGGAGGGTCGAAGCGCCACCACCACGCTGCCATGCACCAGGAGTGCCCCCGCCCAGGCGAGGCTGAGCCAGCCCAGATGGGACCAGGGGTGCCGCAGTTCTTGTATGAACCAAAGGCCGCTGTTGATGGCCGCAAACAGGGCCGCATGCACGGTGAGATTGACGATGCGTGCGAAGTGCCGATAGGTGGGGTCGGTCGGATCGGCGGGTCCGTACCAGCGGATGGGCATGGTGGCGTCGGCAGAAAAGGGATGGGCGGTTGACGGATGGGCCCCCTGTGAGGTGAGAATGAGGGGACAGGCGCTTGTAGCTCAGCGGATTAGAGCATCTGACTACGGATCAGAGGGTCGGGAGTTCGAATCTCTCCAGGCGCGTTGTTCTTCATGGTCGCCCTCCGGGGCGATTTTTTTTGCCCAGCCCCGTTTTGATTCCATTCCCCTTCTCGCGTGAGCCGCCTACGATCTTGGTATGCGTGAGGCAAACGGCCCGCCCGTCGGGAACCGCTCCCTGCCCCTTGATCGCATTGTCCGTCCGCTGATCGAACCTCATTTCCATGGTCGCTGCCTCGATCGACAATCCCTTGGCCAGCGGCGATCCGGCCGTTTCCGACCTGATCGCCGCTGAGCTGAATCGGCAGCAGAGTCATCTTGAGCTGATCGCCAGCGAGAATTTCGCCTCCCGGGCCGTGATGGAAGCCCAGGGCTCGGTGCTCACCAATAAATATGCCGAAGGTCTGCCTGGCAAGCGCTACTACGGCGGCTGTGAGTTCGTCGATGGTATTGAGGCCCTTGCCATCGACCGTGCCCGAGAACTGTTTGGTGCCGCTTGGGCCAACGTTCAGCCCCACAGTGGGGCCCAGGCCAACTTTGCGGTATTCCTGGCCTTGCTCCAGCCCGGCGACACGATTCTGGGCATGGACCTTTCCCATGGCGGCCATCTCACCCATGGATCGCCGGTCAATGTCAGTGGCAAATGGTTTAAGGCCTTTCACTATGGCGTTGATCCCGAGACGCACAGGCTCAATTTCGACACGATTCGCCAACTGGCCCTGGAGCACCGGCCCAAACTAATAATTTGCGGGTATTCCGCCTATCCCCGCACCATCGACTTTGCCGCCTTCCGGGCCATTGCCGATGAGGTGGGGGCCTATCTGTTGGCGGACATGGCCCACATCGCCGGTCTGGTGGCTGCCGGTGTCCATCCAAACCCCATTCCCCACTGCCATGTGGTCACTACCACCACCCACAAGACCCTGCGGGGCCCGCGGGGCGGACTGATCCTCAGCGGCGATGCTGAGTTCGGCAAACGCTTCGACAAGGCCGTTTTCCCCGGCACCCAGGGCGGCCCCTTGGAACACGTCATCGCCGCCAAGGCCGTGGCTTTCGGTGAAG
>JBILDB010000296.1:0-3517 GCA_044352805.1 Cyanobium sp. | reverse complement strand
GCCGCCCGCAGGTCGGCCTCGCCCGCAGGGCCCTCAGATGCCTTCAGCACCACATGGCTGCCGGGAATTTCCTGGGCGTGGAACCAGAGGTCGCCGCGGCGGGCCTGCCGCAGGCTGATCCACTCGTTTTGGCGATGGTTGCGGCCCACCTGCAGCCGCAAGCCTGAGGCTGTGCGCACCTCAAGCGGCACCGGTTGGCCCTTGGCTTGGGTAGCGGCGGCCTGGCGCCGCTGGGAGCGGGAGGCCAGGGCGGGCTTGCGACCCGACAGCTGCTCTAGCTCGTCCGCCAGGTCGGCCAGTTGCTCGCTGGTCTCCGCCTGGTCGAGAAAGGTGAGGCTGGCTTCGATCCAGGCCAGTCGTTGTTGGTGCAGCTCGAGCCGCGGCATGATCGCCGCCGCTGAGCGGCGCCGTTTGCGGGCCAGGCGATAGAGCGCCTGGGCCTCGTCGATCGTCTCCCGGCTCGGGGACGGTTGGCACAGCAGGGCATCGGCGCGCTGTTGCAGGCTTTCGCCCTCCGGGACCGCCGCCAGTAGCTGTTGTTGTTGATCCAGATTGGACCTTTCGCGCTCGGCCAGGGAGCGCAGGCTCTGGGTCAGGCCATGGCGCTGTTGTTCAAAACGGCCTTGCTCCAGCCGGGGGCCGTAGTAATTGGCGAGGGCCAGGTTGAGGGCCAGCGGACTGGCGCCATCTGGGCGGCTGCTGTCCCAACAGCAGTAGCCCCCGTCGTCGCTGAGGCGCAGGCCATGGCGCTGCGGTTGCTGCACCGCCTGCAGCCAGCGCTGCCAGTTGCTGTGGAGGGCCCCCCACTGGCTGGCGGCCAGGTTGGCGACGGGGGTGTCGATCAGGTCGCCACTTAGCTGGCGCGCCAGGGCCGGACTGATGCCCTGGTAAGTCGTCAGCAGGGCCCGTCCCAGGGGCAGGGGCACCAAGGCGAGGCGTTGCTGCCAGCGCTCCGGGCTTTCTTCCAGCCGGGGCTGGTCGCCGTCAAGGGGCGGCGGCGGCACCCAGCGATCCCCGCAGCCGATGGGCCGTTGCCGCGATTGGCTGGGACGCACCTGATGGGCGGTGGCGATCACCCGGAAATCGCTATCCAGCAGAAAGAGATTGCTGTGACGACCCATCAGTTCGAGTACCAGCCGCCGTTCGGGCGGGTCGCCGGGGCGGCGGGCGAAGACCAGCTCGACGATGCGCTCCCAGCCCTGTTGCTCGATGGCAATCAAAGCCAGGCCCTTGAGACCATGCAGCAACTGCCGCGCCAGGGTGCTGCCATCGCCTTGGCGGGGCGGTGCCCCGATCGCCAGCAGCCGCGGCGCCTCCGCCAACCAGCCGGCCTCCAGCCATTGCACCCCATCAAGGTGGCGCAGGGCAAGTTGCAGGGTGTGGGGGTCACTCTGCTGGGCTTTCTCGAAGCGGCTGGGTAGCAGCACTTGGCGCAGCTCGGCCAGGACCGCCCGCAGGGTGGTGGCATCCATCGCCTGCAGACGCAGGGGGGGCCGCGTCCGGGGGGCTCCTGGAGCGCTAGGGCGGTGTTGTTGCTGGCCTGGCTGCGCCTGCACTTGGGGTTCTCTGCGGCTGCGCCCCTACTCTGCGATCCGGTGCCCACCCTGCGATGACCACCCAACCCTCCCGCGAGCGCGTCGCGGTGATCACAGGACCCAGTGGGGTTGGCAAGGGCACCTTGGTGCGGCGCTTGCTGGAGCGCCACAGCGAGATCTGGCTTTCAGTTTCGGCCACGACCCGATCACCCCGGCAGGGGGAAGAGGACGGCCGGGACTATTTTTTTCTCAGCCGCCCAGACTTCGAGCAGCGCATTGCGGACGGCGACTTTCTGGAGTGGGCCGAATTCGCCGGTAACCTCTACGGCACGCCGCGGCAATCGGTGCAGCGCCACCTGGAGCAGGGGCCGGTGCTGCTGGAAATTGAGCTGGAAGGGGCCCGGCAGGTGCGGCAAAGCTTTCCGGCCGCCCTGCAGATTTTTTTGGCACCGCCCAGCTTTGCGGAGCTGGAGCGGCGGATTCGCTGCCGGGGCACCGATAGTGAGACGGCGATCGCTCGCCGCCTGGAAAGGGCCCGGGAGGAACTGGCGGCGGCGGCGGAGTTTGATGCGGTGCTAGTTAATGGCGATTTAGAGGAGGCCCTGTTGCAACTGGAGCGTCTGCTGGGCCTGGCTTGAGCTGCTGGGACCCGGTTTCGCCTGAAGCCAGGAACCTGAAGCGAAGAAGCTGAAGCGAAGAAGCTGAAGCGAGGAAACTGAGGCCAGAAATTTGCATAAAAAAGCGGCCTATTTAGACCGCTTTCGTTCAATTTGGGACCTAAAGATCTATCCCGGGTAGAACAGCAGATCGGGGAAGAGGTGGTTGAATTCGATCATGATGACTGCGGTGATGCCAAACCAGATGGCGGCAAAGACGGGGGCGGTGGTGAGAAATTTTTTCATGGCTGCCGAAGCAAAATTAGGTAAGGGGGTGGGACTGAAATCAGCGGGGCGAAACAGTCACCTTGCTGTCGTTCTCCAGCAACTGGCCGCTGGTGAATTCCTTGAGGGCCGCCAGGGGCCAGCTGGCTGCGGCGATGGTGGATTTCAGCGCCAGGGGCACGTCGATTTGAATCTCGTGCATGGTCGCGTCCTTACGGTTCCGTACGGCTTGTAGATAACCCCGACCGGCCCAGCCGATGGTGCCAGCGATGTAAAGGAAGGCAATGCCAGGAAGCATGAACTCACCGGCGTGGCTCCAGCGGCCATCAACAACCAGATGGGGCAGGCCATCGGCGCCACAGAGGGCCTTGCTGTACATCTGGAAGCGGGCCCTGGCCTGCTCGGTCTTGGCAGTGCCGGCCCTTTGCTGGAAGCGGGCATTCTCGGCGCAGGGAACGAGTCCGCCGATGTCGGCATGGGCCACCGGGGCAAAGCCAAGCAGGAGGAACGCGGAGAGGAGAACGGCGAAAAGACGGCGCATGGGGGGCGGCGTGAGGGGGGCCGGGATAACGGAAGCAACGATCTGCCTGGGGGGGCAGGATGTCTGGGAGTGACAGTAAGAGAGGCCCACCGGACCAATGCCCACGGTTCTTGCCCTCGAAACAAGTTGTGACGAGTCGGCGGCGGCCATCGTGGTGGGCCGCCGGGTGCTGGCGAGCGCGGTGGCCTCCCAAGTGGAGGAACATGCCCGCTGGGGCGGAGTGGTGCCGGAGATCGCCTCCCGCCGCCATGTGGAGGCCCTGCCCGGGTTGATCGAGCGGGTGGTGCGGGAGAGCGGCCTAGCGCTAGCCGACGTGGATGGGGTAGCCGCCAGCGTGGCCCCTGGTTTGGTGGGGGCCCTTTTGGTGGGTTCGGTGACGGCCCGCACCCTGGCCCGCCTTTATGACAAGCCCTTTGTGGGTGTGCATCATCTAGAAGGGCATTTGTGTTCGGCCCAGCTGCTGGAGCCCCCCCCGCCCTGGCCCCATCTGGTGCTGCTGGTCAGTGGCGGCCACACCGAATTGGTGCGGGTCGAGGCTCCCGGTCGTTACCGCCGGCTGG
>JBILDB010000295.1:0-3522 GCA_044352805.1 Cyanobium sp. | reverse complement strand
CCCGGGCCGCCAGATCGAAGCCATTGGGGTGCTGGTCGCTTTCCTGCAACTCAGCCAGGTCGAAACCGGCAAAGGTCTCGGCCAGCGCTAACGCCTCGGCGATGGGACGGTGCAAGCTGGGCGGCAATAGGGGCGCTCCGCCGGAGTTGGCCAGCGGCCCTTCGCCTGTGACTTCCTGATAGTGGGCCGCCGCATGGTCGAACCACTGCTGGCCATGGGCGAGGCCATGGCGACGCTCATCGATTACCACCATGGTGGTGGCCGGCAGATAGTCCAGCAGGCTGGCCGGCTCGCTCCAGGCCACACCCATCAGCCGCCGCATGCCCTCGGGGGTGCCCCCTTCGAGCAGTTGGTCAAGGGCCTGGGGGCTGAGCAGCGTTTCCAGGTCAGCGGGCATGGATTGGCGCAGGGCCTCGGCCACCAGCGGCGCGAAGCTGGTAGGGGTGAGGCGCACCTGCTCGATGGCGTCAAGGGAGCGCTGGCTGGCCGGGTCGAATTCGCGCAGCTTCTCGAGATCCTCACCAAAGAGTTCGAGGCGAACCGGCAATTCGGCACTCACTGGAAAGAGGTCGACGATGTCGCCGCGGCGACTCCAGCTGCCCTCCTGCTCGACGCTCGGCACCTTGACGTAACCGAGGCGCGTCAGGGTGGTGGCCAATTCGGCCAGGTCGATGCTGGTGCCCCGCCGCAACACCAGGCACTGGTGGGCCAGGGCCCCGGGGGGTGGCAAGTGGGGCTGCAGGGCCCGCTCGGTGCAGACAATCGCCCGGCGGCTGGCGGTTTTGCCGTCTTCGGCCACCAACTCGGCCAGCACCTGCAGCTGACCCCAGGTGATTTCAGTGGTGGGGTCAAAGGGTTCGTATGGGGAGCCCTCACTGGTGGGATAGAACTGGCTGGAGGCCCAGCCCATCAACTCCAGCAGGGCGGCCCAGCGACCCGCCTCCTCCAGGGTGGGTACCACCACCAGTAACGGCGCTTCAGCGGCAGCGGCCAGGGCGCTGGCCACCAATGCCCTGGCCGCCAGGCCCGCCCCAGCCAGCCGCAACCGTTGCGGCCGCTGGCAGCGGGCCAGCAACTCGCTGGTCAGGGTTGCCTGCCGCAGTTGGCGCACCAGGGCGGTGAGGGTCATCGAGGGCGGCCAAAGGAGATGATCTTCGCAAGCGGCTCTGCGGCCCTAGGGTTCAGCGCAATCATCCCGAGCTGCGGGCCCGGGACGACCTTGCCCCTGCTATGCCCGTTTATCAGTGCCCCTCCTGTCGTCGCCAGCCGGTGGTCCTGCGGCGCCGGCCCCGGCGGCGTTTGGCCTGCCAGCACTGCGGCCTGGCGATGCAGGAACAGGTCCCTAGCGGCAGGGGCTATCGGCTGGCCCTGATGGGTGCCTTCACGCTGTTGGTGCTGGCGGCCCTACCCGATGCGTTCCAAAAGGCGTTCACCCTGGCGGCAAATAGCTCGTTGCCCGTGCTGCTTGAGCGCTTCTCGCCGGAGCCACCACCGGAGGAGCGGCCCCTGGCCCTGCTGGACGACAACATTTTTGCGATCTTGAGCCAGGCAGATCGGGACTGGTTGCCCCAGGCCGAGGAGCTGGTGGATGGGGGGGTGCGATTCAGCTACAAACGCCGTCCCGGCGATCCGGAAATGACGGTGGCGGAACTGCGGGCCATGATGGCCTCACCCCCCACCTACGAATCGGAACAGCAGGCCATCCGCGACCTGCTGGCCAGCCTGCAGGCCGCCGGGGTACGGCTCAGTATCGAACCACCGCGTAAGCAGGGTGCCGCCGCCGAATGGGACCACATTGGCGGCACCCTGCGCATTGATCCGGGTGTGTTGCGCAAGGGCACCGTTGACTTCGCCCGGGTGTTGAACCACGAAGCGGTGCATGTGGCCCAGAGCTGTGCGGCGGGCCACCTGCGGGCCCGGCCCCAGAAATTGGGGTTGGATCGCCGCATGGCGCCCGAGCTGGCCGCCCACCTGCAGGAACCTCTTTACCAGGACACCAATAGCGACGAGCGAGTGCTGGAGGAAGAGGCCTATGCCACCCAGAACAGGCTGGGCAGCGGCGATGACCTGGTCAAGGAGTTCTGCCGTCTCAAGCCGGACCAAAGCGCAGCGGCGGGCTGAAGGCGCCCCGGGCTGCGCGATTCAAGGCCCGAAGCTTCGCAGTGAGCTCACAACGAATTGATGTGCCGAATCAAATCCAGGCACTTGCAGGAGTAACCCCATTCGTTGTCATACCAGGCCACCAATTTCATGAAGGTATCGGTGAGCGCTATGCCGGCGCCCGCATCAAAGATGGAGGTGCAAGATTCCCCCAGGAAGTCGGTGGACACCACCTCGTCTTCGGTGTAAGCCAGGATGCCGGCCAGGGGGCCTGCGGCGGCGGCCCGCATCGCCGCCTTGACCTGCTCGTAGCTGGCGGGACGTTCGAGGTTCACCGTCAGGTCCACCACCGAGACATCGGCGGTGGGTACCCGGAAGGCCATGCCGGTGAGTTTGCCGTTGAGGGCCGGAATCACCTTTCCTACTGCCTTGGCGGCACCGGTGGAGGAAGGAATGATGTTCTGGGCAGCGCCGCGACCACCGCGCCAGTCCTTGATGGAGGGTCCATCGACGGTTTTCTGGGTGGCGGTGGTGGCGTGCACGGTGGTCATCAGGCCACTGGCAATGCCGAAGTTGTCATGCACCACCTTGGCCAGCGGTGCCAGGCAGTTGGTGGTGCAGGAGGCATTGGAGACGATGTCCTGGCCGGCGTAGCTGCTGTGGTTGACGCCCATCACAAACATCGGGGTGTCGTCTTTGGAGGGGGCGGAGAGGACGACTTTGCGAGCGCCGGCACCGATGTGCTTGCGGGCAGTTGCGTCGGTAAGAAAAAAACCGGTGGCTTCAAGCACCGTGTCAGCCCCGACTTCATCCCAGCGCAGGTCGGCCGGATCCCGCTCGGAGCTGATGCGAATCGGCCGGCCGTTAACCACCAGGGCTCCGTTAATTACCTCAACGGCCCCCTGGAAGCGGCCGTGGGTGGAGTCGTAGCGCAGCATGTAGGCGATGTAATCGACATCAATGAGGTCGTTGATGCCGACCACTTCGATGTCGGCTTGTTCGCAGGCGCGACGAAACACCAGCCGACCGATGCGGCCGAAGCCATTAATGCCGAGCCTGATGGCCATGGAGAAGGGGGCAAGGTGATGGGGGCAAGTTTAAGGAAGCGCCTGCAGCAGCTTCCCCACCCGCAGGCGGTTGTAGCGCTGCAGCAGCAGACAGGGCAGGTTGAAGCAGGTGGCGAACACAAGGTTGAGCACCACTCCCCGGGGCGGCAACCACAGGGCCGTGACCAGCCAGGCCGGCCACAGGGCCCAGTGGACCAGTTCGGCCCGGCGGGTTTCGGCCAGCAGCCGATCCAGGCCGGCGCGATCGCGGCCCATCAGGCTGGCCTTGTGGATGCCGCCGGGCAACACATGGCCGGCATCGGGAATCCAGGGTTTCCAGCGGCGAATCAGCAAGCAGCGTTCATAGCGCCGCAGG
>JBILDB010000294.1:0-3539 GCA_044352805.1 Cyanobium sp. | reverse complement strand
CCCTGCCATGGAGCCCCCGCCACCCTTGAAATGGCAACCCTTTGAAATGGCAACCAGTGAAATGGCAACCAGTTCGTCCTCGCTGCGGGACACCACAACACCTCCGGCTTCGACCTCGGCTCGGGGCTACACCCTGCCGGTGTGGCTGGCGCTGGCGGCCCGCGCCGCCGTGGCGGTGTTGCGGGGTGAGCCCTGGCAGGCTGAACGGCAGCTCGATCTGCTGGAGCCGCTGGGCTGGACCTCACTGCCGCTGAGGGCGGCGGCCCCCCTGCCCCAGGGCTGGGCCCTGGGCGAAGCGGTGTGCGAGCCGGGGGAGGGCCTGGATCTGACCCGGGGTCTGGTGGTTTGGGTGCTAGCCCGCTGGGAGCCGGCGCTTGCCCCGCCTGCCGCTGCCGAGGCCATTACCGGGGCTGCTGCAGAGGCCACAGCCGGAGCCCCTAGCGGGGCCGGCGAGGATTGGGGCTGGCTGCAGCTGGAGGCCGGCGAGGGGGTGGGGGTGCATACCGCCGGCGACCATGGCACCAGCGGCCGGGCCTGCCTGTCGGCCTACGCCCAGGATCTGCTGCGGGCCAATCTGCGGCCCCTGGTGCCCCCTGGTCAGCGGTTGCGACTGCATGTGGTGTTGCCGGCCGGCCGGGCCCTGGCGGAGCGCACCAGCAATGCCGCCTTCGGGGTGGTGGAGGGCCTGGCCCTGATCGGCACCCAGGCCGAAACCCAGGCGAGCGCCGATCCCGACCAGTTGCAACGCACTTTGGCGGCGCTGGCGGCGCGGCTGGCGGCACCAGATTTCGGCGGTGATCTGGTGCTGGTGCTAGGGGAAAACGGCCTCGACCTGGCGCCCCGGCTGGGGCTACCCCGCCAGTTGCTGCTCAAGACGGGCAACTGGGTGGGGCCGCTGCTGGTGGCCGCCGGCCAGGGGGGCGTACGCCGCCTGCTGCTCTTTGGCTACCAAGGCAAGTTGATCAAGCTGGCGGGCGGCATCTTCCACACCCACCACCACCTGGCCGACGGCCGCGCCGAGGTGCTCACGGCCCTGGCGGCCCTGGAGGGCCTGACCGGCCCGCCCCTGGAGGCCCTGTTTGCGGCCGCCACGGTGGAAGCCGCCCTGGCCCAGCTGCAGGCGGCCGATCCAGGGCTGGCAGAGCGATTGCGGGCCCGGTTGGCCGCCACCATCGAGCAGCGGGCAACGGCCTACCTGGCTCGCCACGGGGCCGGCCCCATGGCAATCGGGGCGGTGCTGTTTGATCGCGGCCGCCAGGTATGCGCGCTGGGTCCGGTGGGGCGGGGGCTGCTGGAGGCGCTGAAAGCCTCTGCTTGAGACCCTGCAGGCTTGGGCGGGAGGCGGCGAATGGGACTGGAATTTGTTGTTGGGGCCCGGGGAGGCAGGCGCCCGGACTGTTGGTATTTCTGGGGTCTCCAAACCCGCAGCCGCCTGGACGCTACCGGTAGCGTCGGTATTGGCGCCGGCAAGGAGGCGCTGGCAAGGAGCTGCCGGCGAGGGTGCTGCCAACTGATCAGCCCCTGCCCCCTGGGTTTCGCCTCTCCCCAGGGCGACACCTAGGCTGGCCATCGCCCTGGTGCCCCTCTGCGGTTGCGCTCCAGGGCTTTCGCCCCAGGTTGTTCGCCCCCCATGACTGCCATGCCGCCAACCGCCTCCGCTGGCCTGGCCCCCGAAGCCGCCCTGGAGGGGGCCCTCGAAGGGGCCCTGGCGGAAGCCCTGGGGGAGGGCCGGAGCCCCGCCATCGTCATTCTGGATTTCGGCTCCCAGTATTCCGAGCTGATTGCCCGACGTGTGCGCGAAACCGAGGTGTATTCCCTCGTGCTCGGTTACACCACCACGGCCCAGCAGTTAGCCCAGCTGGCCCCCAAGGGCATCATCCTCAGCGGCGGCCCCAGTTCGGTGTACGAAGACGGGGCGCCCCGCTGCGATCCGGCCCTCTGGGACCTGGGCATCCCGGTATTGGGGGTTTGCTACGGCATGCAGCTGATGGTGCAGCAGCTGGGGGGCTCGGTGGTGGCCGCCGGTCGGGCCGAATACGGCAAGGCACCCCTCTATCTGGATGACCCCACCGATCTGCTCACCAACGTGGGTGACGGGTCCACCATGTGGATGAGCCACGGTGATTCGGTGCGCAGCCTGCCCGAAGGTTTCGTGCGCCTCGCCCACACCGACAACACCCCCGAAGCCGCCGTCGCCCACCACGGCCGGCGCTTGTATGGGGTGCAGTTCCACCCGGAAGTGGTGCATTCCGCCGGTGGCATGGCGATGATTCGAAATTTCGTTTATCACATTTGTGACTGCCAGGCTGATTGGACCACCGACGCCTTCATTGACGAAGCCATCGCCGATGTGCGTGCCCAGGTGGGCGACAAACGGGTGCTGCTGGCCCTCTCCGGTGGCGTAGATTCCTCCACCCTGGCCTTCCTGCTGCATCGCGCCATCGGCGACCAGCTCACCTGCATGTTCATCGACCAGGGCTTCATGCGCAAAGGGGAGCCGGAGTTCTTGATGGAGTTCTTTGATCAGCGCTTCCATATCAATGTCGAATACATCAATGCCCGCGAGCGCTTCATAGGCAAGCTTGAAGGTGTCACCGACCCGGAAGAGAAACGCAAGTTGATTGGTACGGAGTTTATTCGCGTCTTTGAACAGGAAAGCAAACGCCTTGGACCTTTTGATTTCCTGGCCCAAGGCACCCTCTATCCCGATGTGATCGAGAGCGCCGGCACCAACATCGACCCCAAGACGGGCGAGCGCGTCGCCGTCAAGATCAAGAGCCACCACAACGTCGGCGGCCTGCCCAAAGACCTTCAATTCAAGTTGGTGGAGCCCCTGCGGCGCCTCTTCAAGGACGAGGTGCGCAAGGTGGGCCGCAGCCTCGGCCTCCCCCAGGAAATCGTCGGTCGCCATCCCTTCCCCGGGCCGGGCCTGGCGATCCGCATCCTCGGCGAGGTCACCAGCGAAAAGCTCAATATCCTGCGGGATGCCGATTTGATCGTGCGTGAAGAAGTCCGGGACGCCGGTCTCTACGACGAGATCTGGCAAGCCTTTGCGGTGTTGCTGCCGGTGCGCAGTGTCGGGGTGATGGGCGACAAGCGCACCTATGCCTTCCCGGTCGTGCTGCGCTGCGTCTCCTCGGAAGACGGCATGACCGCCGATTGGTCGCGACTGCCCTACGACCTGCTGGAGCAGATCTCCAATCGCATCGTCAACGAGGTCAAGGGCGTCAATCGGGTGGTGCTGGACATCACCAGCAAGCCCCCCGGCACGATCGAGTGGGAGTGAACCCTGGTCGCCCTGGCTGACTGCCGATACGATCGGCGCCCCATCTAGCCCCTTGGCCGCCGTGACCCAAGCCGTTGCCGTCGAGCCGGATCCCCAGCTGCAGCGCCGCCTTCAGCAAGACACCATCCTCATTGGCGGCAAGACGATCTACCTCAACCCTTTCCTTTATTGGCGTCGTTTTGATGCCAACACGGACCGCTGGCTGCGGGAGCCGGGCCAGTTGCCAGAAGAGCAGATCGCGGCCAACCGTCTG
>JBILDB010000293.1:0-3549 GCA_044352805.1 Cyanobium sp. | reverse complement strand
TTCAACACCGAGGATCCGATCGGTTATCTCAATGAGGTTTCTGTTCACCGTGATTTCAGTGTGGCCGAGATCCCGATTGGAGTACCCCGCGCCCTGCTGGGTTGAGCTCCACGCCAGCGCCGTTTATTCCAGTTCTGCATCACCAATTTCCCCAATACCATGACAACAACAACACCCCCATCCCATCGGTTTGATTCTGCAGCTGATCTTCGACAAGAAGGCCCCTATCCTCTACTACGCTTTGAGCAACTCGGCAAGGAATACGCCACCCAGCGGGGCCCCTATGTGGTGCTGGAGGACATCAATCTTGAGGTCGCCAAGGGTGAATTTGTCTGCGTGATCGGCCACTCCGGTTGTGGCAAATCCACCCTGCTCAACATGGTGTCCGGCTTCGCCACCCCAACCACTGGCAAGGTGCTGCTGGAAGGCAAGCCAATCACCAAGCCCGGCCCGGACCGGATGGTGGTGTTCCAGGGCTATGCCCTGCTGCCCTGGATGACCGCCTACGAAAATGTGCATCTGGCCATCGATTCGGTCAAACCCAGCCTGCCGGAAGCCCAAAAGCGCGAGATCGCCCTGGAGCACCTGGCCATGGTCGGTCTCAGCGAGGCGGCCGACAAGAAGATCACCCAGATCTCCGGCGGCATGAAGCAGCGGGTGGCGATCGCCCGGGCCCTCTCGATCCGGCCGGAGGTGCTGATCCTCGATGAACCCTTTGGCGCCCTCGATGCGATCACCAAAGAGGAGTTGCAGGAAGAGCTGCTTTCAATCTGGAACACCCAGAAATGCACGGTGCTGATGATCACCCACGACATCGATGAAGCCCTGTTTCTCGCCGATCGGCTCGTGATGATGACCAACGGTCCGGCCGCCGGCATCGGTGAAGTGCTGCCGATTGATTTCCCCCGTCCCCGCAGCCGCGAGGACATCATGGAGGATCCAAAGTACTACGAGCTGCGCAATACAGCGCTTGATTTTCTCTACAACCGTTTTGCCCACGATGAGGACGAGGCCTGAGCCAACCTGCCCCGCTGCTGCGGCTGATCAGGGGCAGTCGCGCAGAAGCGGGTTGGGTGATTTAGATCCTTGTTAAGCTACCTCCAGAATAACTTTATCACTTGTCAGCTGGTAAAGATTTCTCAATCTATTCCAAAAACCTCTTTGCTGATTGTGACTTCTCATGAAAACTGATGATTTCAAGGAGCTTGCTGAAGTTGAGGATTCGATGTGGTATTTCCACGCCCTCAATCGGCGCATGCTGCTGCCCCTGGCGGAACTTGCCAGCAAAAATGCCAGCATCCTTGATGCCGGTTGTGGCACCGGTGGATTAATCAAGGCCTTACAGGGCGTCGGTGCCCCCTGGACAATCAAGGGCCTTGATTACTCCCCCGTGGCTTGCTCCTATGCACGCGAGCGAACTTCAGTGCCAATTGAGGAGGGTTCGATTGAGGCTCTTCCCTTTGGCGATGGCCAATTTGATGCGGTCTTGACGGCTGATGTGATCTGTCAAATTGATGACGCATCTGTGGCGCTCGCTGAATTTCGGCGCGTGCTTAAATCTGACGGAATTTTGGTGATTAATGTTGCCGCTTATAACTGGATGCGCTCTTATCATGATGAACTCATGGATACTCGCTATCGCTTTCGCCGCAGTGAACTGGTGAACCTGCTGCGCCAGGCTGGTTTTGAGGTCACGCTCAACAGCTATGCCAATATGCTGATTTTTCCACTGATCTTTGCACGCCGCAAAATCTTCGTGCCTCGCCATCCCAGCAGTGATGTGAAACCCTATCCGCCTCTTGTCGATGCTTTTTGCGGTTCGATGGCAGCTCTGGAGTATCTTTTGCTGCGTATTGGCATAAAGTTGCCTGTGGGTAACTCGATCTTTATAGTCGCACGTAAAGTTGATGATTGAATGAATCGGGTTTCTTTTAATCCAGCAAGGCTGATCCTGCTTCGCTCAGGCCCAGGGCCGGGTCGATCGGGGCGGCCTACTGCCGTTTAAGTAGCCGAACCAGGGCTAGGAGGGTTCCCGACGCTTCGGGCGCACTTGACGGCCATACGGCTACCACCAGCTACCTATGGCTGTCTGAGCTGTGGAAACCAACGAAAAACTCAGCCCCACTAAGGCTTTCTGTCATGAAGCCAGCCTGCCAACTGCCTACTGCCCCTGAACAGCAACCCCTTGTGCTGGTTTTTTAACTGGACTCACCCCCCCCTCTCGGTAAAATTTGCGCAAAGATGATACTGTATTCATGAAGTTTTGTTTTGACCACAACGCGAATTTTTAAACTTGTTACGGGTGCTGTAGCTGCCGTAGTCAGCACAACTGCTCCGAGCTATGCCGGCTCAGTCAATTTCGGCTCTGGTGCTAACCAGTTCACAATGGATTTTGTGACGATTGGCAATCCAGGTAATGCGGCCGACACCACCGGCAATCCCAACCCTGCCGGCAGCGTGGGTTACACCTACGACATCGGCAAGTTCGAGGTCAGCGAGGACATGATCACAAAGTACAACGCAAACTTTGGTACCTCTAATAACTTAGTCATAACAAAAGACACCCGCGGAACGGACAAGCCTGCGACGAATGTTTCTTGGAACGAAGCTGCCAGATTCGTCAACTGGCTCAATACCAGCACGGGGAACCAGGCGGCCTATAAGTTTATCACCAGTGGCGTCAATGACAACATTGCATTATGGACTTCTGGAGATGCCGGGTACGATGTGAATAACAAGTACCGCAACAGTCTGGCGAAGTACTTCTTGCCAAGCTACAACGAGTGGTACAAGGCTTCTTTTTACGATCCGACTAAGTCGGGTGGCTTTGGGTACTGGGATTACACCATCGCCAGCGATAGTGCTCCAACTCCGGTCGCAAGTGGGACGACCGCAGGTACGGCCGTCTATCTTCAAACTGAAGAACAAGGCCCTGCGAATGTTAACAATGCCGGTGGCCTAGGCCCCTACGGCGTGATGGGTTTAGGCGGTAATATACATGAGTGGGAAGAAAGTTCGTTTGATCTTGCTAATAGTAGTGGTTCTTCTGATCGGGGGTTCCGCGGCGGACGCTGGTACAACAACCCAGCACCCGTTTGTCTTCTTCGGATCGCTTCAATGCCGGCTCTAGCCTCTCAGGCCCCGACCTAGGTTTTCGTGTGGCCAGTCTACCCTCATCCGGCCCCACCACACCAGTACCCGGACCCCTGCCCCTCTTTGGTGCCGCCGCAGCTTTCGGCTGGAGTCGCCATCTGCGCAGCCGTATTAGGCGTAATGCAAATACCTCGCTTAAGTGAAAGGAAACCCATCCATCCACCTCAGCCAATGTAGCTAGGTCTTGAATGTTCACGGGGCGGGAAGCAACCATGCGCCAACCCGCCCCTGGACAGTTATAAATTTCACACCCCAGACTTGGCTCCTTCCTTGGCTTGCTTGTGGGGCAGGGCATCGCTGAGGTTGTCGGGACGAACGGCAGGCTCCCGCAGCAGTTCACGATCCAGCATGCGAATCCGACTTTCCCGCAAACAAAATTTGCAGCCCCCTGAAGTC
>JBILDB010000044.1:0-11624 GCA_044352805.1 Cyanobium sp. | reverse complement strand
GCCGGTGCCATGGCCCTTGGCCTCCTTGCGCACGATCAGGGCATCGAGGCGCCGGCCGTCCAGGGCTGCGCGCATCGCCACGGCACTCACCAGGGGATCGGCGCCCAGGGTGAGGCCCGCCACGGCAACGGCGGCCGCTTCGACCTGCTCCAGCAGCAGGGCTCCCAGCAGCTGGAGGCCCTCACCGCTGAGGCTGACCGGCTTGCAGTTGATGTAATGGGGGCTGGTGCGGCCGGAGGCCAAGGTGAACTGACCCTGGCGATAGGCCCGTTCGGCCAACAGGTTCAGCAGGCGCTCGCGGGCGCCGGCAAGTCTGGTGCTGGCGGGGCTAGCGGCGTCAAGGGCCATCGGTTGGGTGATCTGGAAGGGGATCTGGCCCCAATCCTGCTGCAGGGCTGGCCTGGATCGAGGCTTTTGGATGCTGCCGCTGGATGCTGCCGCAAGGGCGCGATTCGCCAATCCGGCCATGGGGGCCCAGAATGGACCCAAAAGCCGGATTCACGGAGTATCGCCGCCATGATCCTTTCTCTGGGCTACTCACCCGGTCGCACTAGTCTCCGACCGACCCACAGTCTCCGACCGACCCACAGCCTCCGACCGAACCATCGCCAGCGGGCCCTCGGCAGCTGGCTGCTGGCGGTCAGCGTCGCGGCCAGCGGTTCGCTGTTCGGGGCGGCTGCGGCCCAGGCGGGCCCGGTGGTTTGCACCACCAGCATCGAGGCCCCAGACATGGGCCCCCTGCGCCCCTACGGCGCCGGTCCAGTGGAGGTGACCCGCTGCGGTCCGGTGGTGACTGTTCCTGAGGTGATGCGGTCCAGTTATTTCAGCTATCGCGCCCCTTTCGCCCGCGGCGTTGATATCACCCACCAGATCACCGATGCCCTGGGAATCGCCATGGGCGGCATCGAAGGTAACCGCGTGATGGGTTTTGGCTTCCCCGATCAGGCGATCGTCTGGGATGGCAGTGCGGTTGAGACCACCTATCGCTACCTAATCCAAACCCAGCACGATCCCACCCCCATCCGCACCGCCGACCAATCCACCCCCTTCGGTACCAGTGTGGTTGGCGGCGCGGTTGGGGGCCCGGCCGCCGATGGCGCCCCCCGATACCCCCTGCCGGGTTATCCCAGCAACGTGCGCGGTCTCTGGTAATAAGTTCATGGCGCTGCGGCGCCCAAAAGGGGGTCTAGCAATCTGGTGAATGCAGCGAACTCATAATTCGCCTTAGCCGAGTTCGATCCTCGGGACCCCCATTGCCAAAAACCGCCGCCGGCTCGGCATTGAGCCCGTGCTGGATGCCATCAATCAGGCTTGGTCACGGCTCCAGCACCTCCACGGGGCAACGTATTCCCGGTGCCCTGGCGAGGCGGGCATCGGCGGTGAGCAGGGGTGCATCGAGCAGCTCGGCCAGGGCTACATAGAGAGCGTCGTAGGCGGAGAGGTTGGTGCGCAGCTCCCAGGCCCGGGGCCAGAGGCAGCGGCTGGGGTGGCGCCGCAGGCCCAACCGCTGGGCGGTGGCCAGAGCCTGCAGGGCATGACCTTCCTGCAACTTGTCGGCCAGAACCAGCCGGCGCAGCACCGAGAGCAGCTCGGCATCGATCAATTCCGGAGCCTGCAGGTTGTCGCTTGCCAGCCGCTCCCGGGCAGGGCCAGCCACCAGCAGGGCATCGGCCAGCACCGAGGCATCGATCACCACCATTCAGCGCTCGGCGCGGCTTTCGGCCAGGGCTTCCAGGATGGTGGCGTGGTCGATCGACACCGAGGGCAGGGCGTTCAGCAGTTGGGCGTTGTCGGCACGCCGGGCGGATTCGGTCAGCTCCTGCAGGGCGAAGGTGCTCAAGGGCAGACCCGCCTGGGCGGCAAGCTTTTCCAGGCCTGCGGCCACCTCGTCGGGTACATGGCGGATGTAGAGGGTGCGCATCAGCGGGAGCTGCTTGCTAGCTGCTAGCAGTCTAAGTCGCAGGAGAAGCGCGCCGGCTGCTGGCTGCTGGCTGCTGGCTGCACGAGTACAACGAGCAAGCCGTCCGCTTCGACGGCGGCCACCACGGCCTCGAAGCAAAGGCCCTGTTAGTCCATGGGAAGTGCGTTCATGACGTGGCACCAGCCGATGGCGGCCATGACGTGTTTTTGACGAGGTTATCTGCTTGATGGCATCGGTAATCAGCCACGACCTTCAAGCGCAAGCGGAGCCGCTTCACTCAGCAGCTCCGCTAGCCAGAGCGGCAGCTCTGCACAGACGGATACCAGTGCACGCCACTCCTCAGGTGGGAGGGTGCTGCGGAGGGTCGGCAGAGCCGCTGATGCCTGATCAGGGCCGAGCCAGGTCAGGGCGCGGATCGCCTGGCCGGCAGGGCGATCGGCCAGCAGGAAGTTCCAGGCGGCTGCCGGACGGATGGTGACCTGCTGCTTGCCGAAGACGTAGCGCTTCTGGCTCCTGGTACGGGCCAGGAAGGTCTGCACCGCGGGCATCTGGGTGGTGAGGCCCAGGGCATTGGCCGCAGCGGCGCCGCTGCTGACCAACTGCTGAGCGCCTTCTCGGTTGAGCTGGGCGATCACCAGCTCCGGCGCCGGTGGCCTGGTGCCGAAGCGACTGCTCACGGGCAAGGCGTAACGACCGCGGGTGATCTTCACGAGCTTGCCCCGGGCCGCCAGGCGCCGCAAGGCCTGGTCCACCGCATCCCGTTGACCCAGTGCCAGGAACTGCTTGGCCGCCAGCAGGGATCCCTCCGGACGCAGGGCGGCCGCTGCAAGGATTTGTTCGCTCAGCACTGCCATGGCGACTGGATGGGTCCTGTTGGGCCCTGTTGTGTCGGAAGTCTACGTAAGTTTCTGACAGTATGTCCACTGAACTTTTGCCATCGCCGACGGGTTGCCGGTGCTGGCTGGGTGCGCAAACCCTCTGGCAGCCGTGCTGTTGGGCACGGCGGAGAAGGTTTCGACGGACAGTCCGTCATCAGCGAGGGCCGCGCCCCAGGCCCATGGCGCCGAGACCCGGAGGGCCCAGATGATGCGCCGGGATGGCGCTCCCGTACAGCGGTAGCTGCGGCGCCCTGCGGTCCTGCCGCCAACTGATTCGGTGCGGTGGGCTGTCGGGGTTGGGCAGGTGCCAATCAAGCAGATCACCGCGCGGCACCAGCGACAGGCGAGGCAGCGATAGGCAATCACCACTCCGGATCGCACCAAGCCGATGCCCTTCCGACGGCCAGCCCCGCAGGGGTGGTAGCACCAGGGTCAAGCAGCCGCCATCACGCAGCACCAGCAGATCGGCCAGAAAGAGAAACACGCCCAAATGGGTGCCGCGCCCATCCACATCGGAGATCACCCATTGCAGCAAGGACGGTAGGGCCAGTTAGTCCAGGAAGGAAAGCATTCCGGCGTAGGTGTGCATCGCGTGGCGGAAGAAGCCGCTAGGGCAGGCTTTCTCCTCCCGTTGCGGTAGTTGGCGTCAGGCTCCTAGGTGCTATGGGGCAGGAAGACGCAGCGCACACTCCGGCAGAGATCCCAGAAAATACGAACCAACACGTTGCAATATCTGTTCACAATACAAGCAGGCGGTTCTTGCAGCCGAAAACCAGGCTTATCACAACAAGTAAAACCCATGACAACGACGAGGCAACCTGGACTGAGTGTTTGAAGATTAACTTAATCTTGGCCCATGAAGATTGCACGTTTTAACTCTGCGGCTTGCGAAGCCGTAGCAGTCAAGCGAGAATAATCGCGACGCAAGAATGATCACCTTAAAGCACATAAAGGCTATGGAAGTAACTGCACTTATTATTAATTTGATCTTTCTAAATTCCCCGACGCGACCGCTAATGCTGTCCTTGCCGACCGTGGTCCGTCCTCTGCCGGAGTCGCGTACCAACCTAGGTAGCGCTGCTTGCGGATGAGTTGGAAAAGGGTTTAAGCTGAGGTGATGTATACAGGCACGCAAATTACCTGCTGGCACGAGATTGAAGAGCAGCGAAAATCGCGGTCCTTTACCGGAGATGTCATTGGCCAGTAACGTCGCGGCACCCAAGAACACTGGAGGGGGCGGCTTCGTCTTCGAAAACGACGTCTCCGCCTTTTTGCTCGCATCCATGCTGGTAGGAGATCCAGTATTCGGGGTGGATTGCGGCGCTCCAGTGAGACTTGATTTCCAAACGCGTCCTGATGGCTGGTTCCTTGATGACATCCTGGTAACCACGGCCGTCGGGGCCACCCACCACCGCTTCGCACTTTCGGTAAAGAGCAACGCTCAGTTCACGGCGACATCTGCTCCTTCAGATTTCGTGGCGGCTGCTTGGGAGCAATGGCTCCACATCAAGTCAACGGTGTTTGACGCGTCACTTGACTTCATTGGGCTCGTGACCGCCCCACTCTCGGCTGCTGCCGAGGATTCGGTGTCTGGTCTTATGAAAAAGGTGATCGTGAACGATCCTGACATCTTCCCAGGACGCCTCGCAACACCGAACTGGGCAACCGCCGACGAACGCGCTCTGTTTGCGAGCTTCACATGCCCTGCCTCGATTGGGCGAACAACGACAGATGTGGATACCGCTCGTTTGCTAAAGAGTCTGAGGTTCCTTAGCTTCGACTTCGATGCTATCCCCTCTTTTTCGCAAAGCAGGGCACTTGAACTTTGTCGTTGTGCCGTGCACAGCCAGACCTTGGCCCACGCCCAAGCCTTATGGAGCGTCCTTCAGGAGGTCGCGTCTGAGCTGCGCCCGAAGGCCGGAAGCCTCAGCCTGAGAGAACTCATCGAGCGGCTCCGAGCACGCGCTGTGCTCGCCGACTACCCCGATCATGCTGAAGACTGGGCGGCGCTCGATGAGCGGTCCGCGCGAGAGGTGGGGCTCGTCCGAAATTCTATCGCTGACCGCGTTCGCATACCTCGTGAGGACCAAGTCACACAGGTTATAAAGTCTCTGTCGGTTGAATTCCAAGTCGTGCTGCTTGGCGCTTCCGGTCTGGGAAAATCTGCGTTGGCGAAGTCTGTTTTTGAGCGCCGCAATGAGAACGCCGAGAGGACATTGTGGGTTGACGCATCCTCGCTCGATCGTGCGGCGGACTTCGGGGCGTTCGAGACATCACTTCAGCTTCTGCATCCTTTGGCTGATCTGCTCGGGCAGGTGACCAGCCGTGAACCGGTCGTGATCATCGACGGGCTCGATCGTCTGTACTCGGACCACTCTTTTCGCAACGTGGCCTCGTTGCTTCGATCAGCGGGAGGCGCACCAAACACGACCCGATGGCGCGTTCTTGCAATTTGCCAGTCGCAGGAGTGGCCGCGGGTCCTTGAGGCACTTCAGCGTGCTGGTACTTCCATTTCCCGCTGGCACACCCAAAACGCCCAAGCACTAGAACCAGCCGACCTTGAGATGGTTTCAGAGGCCGCGCCAACTCTGCGACGCCTAATTCTTCAGCCACGGATAGGGAAGCTGCTCACTAATATGAAGCTCCTCGATCTCGTAGTCCGACGCCTACTAGACGGGACAGACATCGACGCCTCAGCCTGGGTTGGTGAATCGAGCATTGCTGAATGGTTCTGGAACGCAGAGGTTGATCGCGGTTCTGAACGGCTTTCGCGCGGGCAGTTCGTGCGCAGCCTCGCCCAGACACAGGCCGACCAACTCACCGACTCTGTGTCGGTTGACAGCCTTAATGCGAGTTCCTTGATCGCAGCGCAAACTCTCTGCGCAGACCAGCTTCTTGTGCAAAAGCCGGGCGATCGCCTCGCATTTGCGCACGACCTTTATGGCGACTGGGCACGTCTTCGCATCTTAATGAATCATCGAACTGACCTTGCTGCCTTTTTACAAGAGCGCCATCAATCGCCACTTTGGCACCGAGCGATCCGCCTCTTCGGGATCCATATGCTCGAGCGTGAAAACGGAGTCCATGAGTGGAAATCGCTGATGTCTTTGTTCGACAGCGGCGAGATGAAAATTGTTCGAGATCTCCTTCTTGAGGCCCCGGCGTTCGCGATGAACGCGGGACCACTGCTGAGCAGCATCTTTCCTGATCTTGTTGCTGGTGATGGGAGATTGCTCCAGCGCCTGCTGACGCGGTTCCTGGCATTCGCCACGGTTCCCAACGAGCAAATGTTGGAGCTGGCCCGATCCGTCGGCATGGACAACAATGCAGCTCGTGCCACCTATCGGTGCCCCGATTGGCCTTATTGGATTGATGTCCTCGAAGTCCTGAATGCTCATCGCGTCGAGGCATTGTATGCGGCTCCTTGCGAAATAGCTAAGGTTGTCGAGATGTGGCTGGAGTTTGTTCCTCCGGGTTCTATCCGTCGAAGAGAAGCCGCCGAGCTTGCTGTCATGCTCGGGCAAAGAGCTCTGGATTCTCGGGATGAATATCGCGGGAAAGAGGAGCGGGGGAGACATTACAAATGCGCTCTCCTTGCAGCACCAGAGCGACCAGATGAGATTGCAGATATTGCAAAGACTGCGGCTGAGCGCATTCCCAGACCTGTCATGGCTGCTGAGGAAGCCACACCTCTGCGGCTACGTTCCCGCAGTATGTTCAGCACTGGGATCATGCGTGGTCCGTGGCCTGATGGACCGCTGCGACGTGTCGATGAAGTATTCCAGAACGTTATCCTGGATAGCCTGAGTATTCAGCACCTTTATCGAGTGCGTCCATCGATAGCTGTTGAGATCATCCTCGCTACTCTTATCGAGGCACCGTACGAGGTGCGTTGGGGTGGCAGTCGACTTTACGAGCGAGAACTTGATCTCGTTAACAGGCATAAGTGGCAACCAGCCCTTTATACGCAGGGTCCTTTTCTCGACTGTCTTCGGATGAATTTCGCCGAGGGACTTGAGCTGATTATGCGACTCCTCGACTTTGCCACTGCGCGAGCTAGGGAGCGGGCTGAGCAATATCTAAGCGAGAGACGCGCACGGGCAAGTGCAGAAGGCCATAACGAGATAGAAGACACCCAGGCAATGGCTGACTCTGTAACTTGGGTTTTGCGACTACGAGAAAGTGGTACGGAAGACCTAATTTTCGAGGGCGACGCATCAGTTTATGGCTGGAGTTCCGGCCAAGGCAATCCGCCCAAGACAATCGAAGCAGCTCTTATGGCGCTCGAGCAGTATTTCTATGCTTGCATCGATGCAGGGGAGGACATCACGAAGAGCGTCGTCATCACTCTTGCTCGAAGTCACTCGGTTGCGGCTTTGGCAGTGCTCTGCGATGTCGGCAAGCGTCAGCCGCAGCTTTTCAATGGACCGCTGCGTGCGTTGCTTTCTGCACCTGAGATCTACACGTGGGAAATTACTAAGAATGTACATGGCCGCTCGCACAATACGATTGGTGCATTTACCCATGGCCAGTACTTCACTAAACTTGCCAAGCAATTCCACGGATTGGACCACAGAATGTATGACCTTCGGTATATTGCGTCGGATTTATTGTTCAAGAGCGAAGAGATGCAGTCCTTCTTCTGTTCGGTTCGCGCTTGGTGGAAGAGGCGCCAGTGTGACGGAGAGCAGCTCGATGATATGGCGGATCAACTTGATCTTCGGCTCGATCCGGCCAACTGGCAAATGCGGGAAGATCCGAATTACGGGCAGGTCGTCGTCAACGTTGCACTTGAGCGAGTTCAGGCCGAGAAAGCTGGCGAAATGCAAGTCATCAACGACCGGATGCTTCGCAACAGCTTCCCAATCAGATGCCGATCGATCCTCGACGAGAGAGGAAATCTAGCTGAATCCGAATTAGAAGAATTTTGGCAAGAATGGAACAGAATTCGAGAACTTGCCGATGCAGCATCTGATCTTCCTGGTGGAGAGGAGCGATCTGCTGACCTCTACATCGACGCCCTTACAGGAGGCATTGCTGTAATGATATGGCGAGACGACTGGCTGTCCCAACATACAACACGACGAGAAGAGGTCGAGAGAGTGCTTGAATCCATTTTAACAGGTGAACCTCCGAAAAGAACTGAGTACATGTCCAGTCACGATGTCTGCGCTTGGTCGTGGGACTGTTTTCTCGCAGAGTCGGTCGCAATGTTATGGGCACGTGATCCGCAGGATGCTCGGTGGCGACGCCTCGTGGCCCAGTTGCTCTTTGCAGAGAAGTACAAAGTTGTGTCTATGTTGTTCTCTCGATGTGCCGAGCATCGGACAATCCTTGGTGACGACTTTGGACGTTTACGCCGATTCGCAGTGGACTGGGCGCATGTGAGAGGCCGCGTTGACGGGTTACGCAACTGGCAATATATGCACCCGGAAGGTGATGTGCGCGTACAAGAACATATCCATGGCGAATTGGCCACCTGGCAAGATGAGAGACTTAGGGCATTTGTTGATGGCACGTTAGCTCCTCTGCCAGTTAACTGGAATAGGTTCGAAGATGCGAGCCGATTTGCCGAGATTGACACACTCAGCAGCAAGTGGCCCGACTTCAGACTGATTGACTTTCATCTCGTGCGCTGCAGCCATAGCTGGCTCCCTCTGCCCGATGATGCGCTAAGCCCGGAGGAGCGAGCAGGTGTTGTTAAGTTCTGGCAGGTCGCGCTTAATATGGTGGCCCCAAGACCGCAATCTGACTTGCATCGAGACGAACATCAACACCCAAATTCGGATGACAAGTGGGTGCTAGAGAATGTGGCTGCGGTACTGCTACAACTGCGCCCGACTGAGGAACCTGAACTGTTCTGGGCGGTGATTATTGACCTCCATAGTGAGGCTCACGACTGGCCTAACGAGTTCCTAAACGCACTACACAGATGCGCCCTTTCATCAGAACAGACGCCTGCCAGCTATAGTTCACTCATTCGCCAGATTATGCTGCGAGCTTTCTCGGATATTGACGGCACGCGACGATGGCCTTTGCATGAGGATGTGTGGGACGCGCTAATCGGGATTCATTGGTGGGTCAGCGACCTATGGGATGAACGTCATTCCCAACATGTTATTAGCATTTGGGACGTCATTTCCTGCTGGATGGTGAAAGCACCTCAAAACGCAGAGCGCCTCGGAAAGTTCGCCCGATGGCTGGCGAAGCCAGCAGCAGGACAAGTTCGCTTGCAAACGCTCATGTGGTTTCAGGAACATCTCCAAGCTGACGAAGAGTCTTCGGCGTATCTCGATGACGATTTTGCAAAGCTCCTAAACGTGATCTGGGAGCAAGATCAGATTAAGCTACGTGCTATGAGTGAGTCTTTCGCAGCTTTTCAAGGCCTCCTCGCATGGCTAGTTGTACGGCAGAACTCTCTAGGGATGGAACTCCAGGGGCGCATCGGAGGGCTAATATGAATGTTTTTCCATTGCAGTTTAGCGGTCAAAAGCCCGGACTTTTCGCCACCTTCAAGACGTTCTTTGTATTGAAATAAAGTGGTACAATGATTTTTTGTCGATGGCAGAAGCTATCCGAGTTTAGTCATTAATGTGAATTTTCTCCGCGGGCAACTCTCTTGAGATTCGACATTTTAAATAAGCTCCTCGATTAGTCATGTTGCTACAGATTACCCTTCTCGTTTAAACAGGTCTGCCCTGCCCATGAGTGGCGGGGCAGACCTGGTTGCGGTTTGTCCTCGACATGTTTGGGAGCTTTACTATCAGGTTGCAATTAAATCACCATGATCTAGCAGTCCTACCGATACTCACGTCAGTGCTCGGTAGTGATTCCAAGCCACCCCGGAACGCCATCGATGGGTGGAAATTCTCCTAAAAATTCTGACCATTGGCAAAAAGATCCCGCCAAGAGGACGGCACCTTGATCGCATAACCATGGTCCCGCAGGCAGTGGGTGATCTCGCCGTTGGCATAGGTGCGGGTAAACGGCTGAAGCGAGCGTCCGCCGATGCCATCGAAGCGAGCAGCGGCCTTAAGCAGGCCGATCACCACCATATGACGCAGGTCATCAAAAGAGTGGGAGGTGCGGCGGGCGAAGTGGCAGGCGACCTTGTCTGCCAGAACCTGGTGGGCCATTGCCAGGGCGTGAACAGCGGCGTTGGGGTTGCAGAGCCGCTGGCGGCGTGGCGTGGTGCCGGGTCGCCCAGCACGAAGCCGCAGTGATCGTTCAGAACGAGCCGACGCGGGAGCGGATCGTGAGCAGCTTGCTCAGCGGGAGCCGTTCTGGGCAGAGGTGGCTGGCCAGGTGCTGGGCGAAACCACCTGGGACAAGGTAGGACGATTGACATTTGGCCCGAGTACTGAGTTCAGTACCGACCCATTGGAAACCCTAGGTAGACTCGAGATTCCGAATGCTGAGCCTGTCGATGGCCGATCAGCCCCTTAACGGGCTCCGCTCGGTCGAGCTGAAGCGCCGCGGCATCGCGGCGGTGGAGGAGACCCTTCGATCTGGCTCGGTGAAAATGCTGCAGCGCTGTAGGTATGAACCGAGATAGGGCCAATGCCTGATATAGCCCCACTCGTAAACCGCGAGGCCCATGATGCCTTCAACTAGCTGCTGGTGGAGCGGTTATTTCCGATGCAGGTGATCCTCTACGGCGGACAAATTTGCTGGTAGTATGGGGATAGAGCCTCAATGCAACGGCCCAAAAGGCTCTCCAGATAAGATACTCAATGTAGAGGAACGGGTAACATCCCCCTAGTGTGGACAGACCGCCATAGAGTCATTCCGATAGCATTAATTTTTTACCTGCCTCTCAGGGGCAGGCCTGCCGGCCTATCTACAACCCTCAACCCAGAAACGCATCAAGAAAACTGAGCGGCCGGGCCATGGTTTCCGAAAAACCGAGGATGCCCCGGTCGCGGTGGGCATATAAAACAGTGTCGTCGGCGTCGAGCAGGAAGGTGCCGCCCCGTTGGGTGAGAAAGTCATCGCGGGGCACATAGGTGCGCCAGTGGCCCAGCACTTCGGTCATGTTGCGCAGGCGGACTGTGGCCAGCTCGAAGGGGCGCTGGAAGCCACTACCGCCGGCGCGGGCGAAGAACGAGCCGCGCAGCGGCGGCAGGGGACCGGCCTGGATGGTCTCGTCGTCGGCGAGCAGCTGGGGGGCTGAGCGATCGCCCGTGTAGCCGCGCAGCACCTCCATCAATGTGCCCGGTGAGCCGAGGCCGGCGCACATCAGCATCAGGTTGGGCCAGGGCCCGCCGAATTGCCGCAGGCCCTCATACAGGCCCAGGGCCCGGTGCAGCTGGGGTTCCGGATCCACCAGCAAACGATCGGATGGGAAGCCCGTGAAGGCGCAAAACCGTTGGCGGCCCTCCTCCTCGCCGATGCCGATCGCCAGCACGGCGATGCCGGCGGCCCGCAACCGGGGCAGGGCTGGGGCCAGGGCCTGGGCGTATTCGAGGCTGTCGAAATCGCCCAGCTGGGGCAGCAGCAGCACCAGGCGGCGCTGGCCAATGCCCATGCCGGCCACCGCGGCCAGGCGCTCGCGCAGCGGGGCCGGCGCCAGGGGCCGCGCATCAGAACTGGACATGGGCCTTGGGGCGATCACGGACCCACCATGGTGGCGCGCTCCAGAAAGGATTCCGCCGCGCTGGCCAGCAGCTGGCGGCGCTCCGGATCGATGCGATCGAGCAGGCGCACCATCATCGCCAGGCGTGGATTGGCCGCAAAGAATTCCCGGTGGCGGTCGATGAAGCGCCAATAGAGGCCATCCCAGATGGCGCACCAGGGCCCCTTTTTGAAATCACCCATTTTGAGGA
>JBILDB010000292.1:0-3590 GCA_044352805.1 Cyanobium sp. | reverse complement strand
AGGTGGCCAGCTTTGCGGCCAATGGCTGGGGCCTGCACGATATGCACGGCAATGTGTGGGAGTGGTGCGAAGACCATTGGCATGACAGTTACAACTTCGCCCCTGGTGATGACCAACCCTGGCATATACCTGCCGCCGCTGATGATGAACCAAGGCTGCTGCGCGGCGGGTCGTGGGTCAACCTCCCCAGGGACTGCCGCTCGGCCTTCCGCGTCAGCATTCCCCCGGACTACCGCTTCTTCAACATCGGTTTCCGCGTCTGTTGCCTCCCCCAGGACTAATTCTTTACCCTTAAACTCTTTATATCTTTACACTTGGCTGTTTCTTTGCTCTGGCTGTTGGCTTTTGCGAGTGGCGCCGTAGGCGCCGGCAATTTTTAGATCTCTCCCCGAGTCTTCACCAGCAAGATC
This sequence comes from Cyanobium sp., assembly GCA_044352805.1. GTDB lineage: Bacteria > Cyanobacteriota > Cyanobacteriia > PCC-6307 > Cyanobiaceae > Cyanobium. The sequence continues at coordinate 3,180 of JBILDB010000292.1, read as the reverse complement.
TCAGCCAAACGTTCCTGCTGCGAAGCCTGACTTGATCCGATTCACCGGCAGGGGCCCATCTGCCCCAAACCCTTTAGCTTGAGATCACTCGTTCCGCAGGGCTCCCATGCTCACCCTGCCTCGCTCGCTCAGCCTCACCCCAGATCAGTTCGCACAGGTGTGTGCCGCCAATCCGGAGGCGGTGTTGGAACTTGCTGCCGATGGCACCCTGATCGAGATGACCCCAACCGGCGGTAACACCAGTGCTCGCAACTCGGCATTGGTTTTCCAGCTGCAGTCCTGGGCCCGAACTGTCGACGGCTGGATCGTGTTCGAGAGTTCCGGTGGCTTTCGGCTTGCGGATGGTTCCGTGCGAAGCCCAGACGCCAGCCTTGTGCGGCTGGATCGTTGGCGCGCCCTGAGCGAGGCTGAAAGGGAAGGCTTCCCGCCCCTCTGCCCGGATCTGGTGGTGGAGCTGGCCAGCCCGTCGGATCAGCTTGAGCCATTGCGGCAAAAGATGGCGTCGTACATCAGCAATGGAGCGCGGCTGGGCTGGCTGCTGCTGCCGCGGCGGCGAACCGTGGAGGTATGGAGTTCGGACCCAGCCACCCAGGCGGCTCGGTTCAGCGCCCTGCGTGATGCCTCCCGGCTGGAGGCGACTGCGGAGTTTCCCGGCTTGGTGATCGAGCTCGAGCAGATCTGGGCTGGCTGAGCCATCACCACGCCATTGGCAACTCGATTCCAGTGCCATAGTGGAGAAATGGCCCGCTCAGCTGAATCCACCACCGAGGCGAATGCCAGTGCCAGTGGCACTGCCAGTTGCACCGTCGCGGCGGGAGTCGATCTGGATTCTGTGGGAGAGGGCGCAGCCGTGTCGGCCGTGGAAAGCAGACTGATCAAGCAGGTGGAGCTGCTGCTGCGTGAGTCGGGCAACACTGAACCGTTTGATGCCGCCGCCTGGGTGGGGCGCTGGTTGCGCCGCCCCAACCATGCCCTCGGCGGCGCCGCCCCCGAGCTGTACCTGAACACCCCACAAGGCGAGGCCTTGCTTTCCAACTTGATCGGCGCGATGGCGGCGGGCTCCTACATGTGATGCGGCGGTGGTGAGCGGGGAGATCAGCATCTGGCGCATAGCCAGTGAGGGCAGCACCTGGAAGGCGAACGACCTCAGCGGCAATGGCGCCGCCCGCTATCCGGGGCGCTGGAACTCCCTCGATCGGCCCCTCGTCTACAGCTCCAGCTCGATCGCCCTGGCTTGCTTGGAAACGGTGGTGCATCTGGCTGGCGATGATCCGCTGCCGTTTCCGCGTCAACTGGTGCGGATCACGGTCCCCAGCCAGCACTGGCGGCAGCGCAAAATTTTTGACAAAGAACAGCTCAGCGGCTGGAGCAGCGCCCCCACCCCTGAGCACGCCGAGGATTGGCTTGCGGCCACCCGGGCCTGGGGTGATGCCTGGCTGTTGGGCCTCGAATCGCTGCTCGCCGAGGTGCCTTCGGTGATCGTGCCGGAGGAAACCAACCTGCTGCTCAATCCCCGCCACCCAGCCCACGGGGTGTTGGTGGCCGAAATTGTGCGCCCCTGGTTCTACGACGCCCGTCTGCTTCCCAATGCCCGAGCCGCGACCGCTCGAGCTGGCACCCCCCAAGCGGGCCCGCCCTGGCAGGAGCCGCTGGGCGCTGAGGTGGCCCTGGAGATGGTGCCGATCCCGGCCGGGGAGTTTTTGATGGGCTCCCCTCAAGATGAACCGGGGCGCTGGAGCCATGAAGGCCCGCAGCATCGGGTGCGCCTCTCGCCCTTCTCCCTGGCCCGCACGCCGATCACCCAGGCCCAGTGGCGGCAAGTGGCGCGTTGGCAGCCGGCGCCGGCAGAGCGCTGGGGAAAGGAATTGAACCCTGATCCCTCCTATTTTCAGAACAGGCAAGGCAACGACAAAAGCGACATTCGTTTGTTTGTGACAGAAGCCAACACCGACAACCGCCCTGTGGAAAAGGTCAGCTGGTTGGATGCGATGGAATTTTGCAGCCGCCTCAGCCAGCGCACCGGCCGCAGTTATGCCTTGCCGAGTGAAGCCCAATGGGAATATGCCTGCCGGGCGGGAACGACAACGCCCTTTCATTTTGGCGATACGATCAGTTCGGATCTAGCCAATTACGTTGGCAAGTATGCCTATGCCGATGGGCCGAAAGGGATCTGTCGAGAGCAGACTACGCCGGTGGGAATGTTTCCCGCCAATGCCTGGGGACTGCACGATATGCACGGCAATGTCTGGGAGTGGTGCTTGGATGAATGGCACGAAAACTACTACGGATCCCCTACTGATGGTTCAGCTTGGGTGGATTACGGTGATGGGGAAAAGAGTAATGAATTAGGAAAAATAAGGCTGCTGCGCGGCGGGTCGCGGTACAGCAACCCCAGGTACTGCCGTTCGGCTTTCCGCAACAGCGTCTTCCCGGACCTCCGCAGCAACAACATCGGTTTCCGCGTCTGTTGCCTCCCCCAGGACTAGTTTCTTTAGCCTTTAACTCTTTATTTCTTTACCCTTGGCTGTTCGGCTGTTGGTTTGCGGCCGTTGGCCGTTGGCTGTCCTCGGCTGGCGCCGCAGGTGCCTCGATTTTGCAGCAATTCATGCCATACCCCCATCCCCATCCCCATCTTGCATCGGCCTTTGGACCATCAGGGTCAGGAAGGCCCGCAATCGGGCTCGGTTTGTTGGGGAGGGGTCGAGCTGGACTCGGGCGGAAAGCAGTGCCGCTTGATCAAGGCGCTCAAAGCTTTCTCTCTGGCGTTCTCTCGCCTCAGCCGCTCGGTTTCTTTCTCGATCTGCTCGCTGTCGTTCCTCACGCGCAAGATTTCGTTCTCGAGCTGTTTCATTCGCACTTCGTGCTGAATCTTGCGCTGCTCGTATTGCATCGAGCGCTGCTTGATCTGCTCGATCTCGAGCTCGATCCCGCGCACGGGTCGCCAATTCAGCATCGATAAAAACTGTCGCCACCGAGGCAGCGATGAGGGGGATGCCCCATTGCTGCTGGAGGCCGATGCGCTGGCCGGCGAAGGTGATGTGGTCATAGGACGTGAACAGGGCGATCAGGCCGAGGATCAGGCCGCCGCCGGCCTGGAGGGCACCGAGAAGATCCAGGCCTGGCCAGGGGCGCATTGCTGCTGACAATTCTGGCGGAGCCGGGGGCGTCTCGCTGTCGGCG
>JBILDB010000291.1:0-3597 GCA_044352805.1 Cyanobium sp. | reverse complement strand
AGCCCCGTGGGGACCTGGCCAGCCGCTGCCGCCGCCTGGAGCAGGCCGCCTGGGATCGGCTCTATCTGGACGCTCCCCCCACCCCTTTGGAGAGGGGATTGGCGGACCGGCTGGCCGAGGAAACGGCACAACGCCTCTGGCACATGCGCCTGGTCGAATCCTTTGTGGCTGTCAGCGGCGACTATGTCAAAGAACGGCCGAGTCAGGAACGCTTCGCCGACACCCTGCTGTTGCTATGGGATACCCAGGCCCGCATTCTTGGCCGCGATCCCGGCACCAGACCCCGTCTGGGCCCGCGTACGGCCCTGATCAGCCTGGGTGAAGCGATGGCCTTCACCCCCTTGCTGGAGGACTACCACCGCGATCGCCGCCGCGCCGTCGCCCGCCTCACCGCCGACCTGCAGCGCCAATTGGAGGCCTTGATTGTGCCGAGCGGCCTGACCGCTTAAGCGTCATGGACCAACCGGCCCAGCCCCGGCAACTATCGGCCCAGCCATGGGAGCTGCCATGGGCCCAGCCATGGGAGCTGCGCTCAGGCAAGCCAGCGCCCGATCCGCCAAGCGCTGGTGGAAGGCGCTGCAGAAATGGGCGCGGCTGTCCCACCACAAAAAACCAGTGGCCTCGGGCACCCGTTGGGCCGAATTGGCCGCCTGGTCCTCCTGCAGCACTGGCCTGACAATCTCCACCAAGTCGAAGGCCTGGGGATCGGCGACGGCGGCTAGTAACAAGCCATGGAAATCTGGTTGCCACACCTGCAAGCCCAGTTGCTGTGCCAGGTCTTGCAGGGCCCTGGCCAGCCCTTTGTTCTGCTGGCCGATCAGGGCATCGAAGGCCTGGCGCTGGGCCAGGCCGTAGGCCGGCGGCACGATGGGACTGAGGCCCCAGGGCAGTTCTGTGGGCACCAGAAAGCGGCGGGCGCCGACCTGGGCCAAGGCGGTGATGGCCGTCACCAAATTGGCGTTGATGGCCTCGGCCCGCTCCCAGCCCGGCTCGCCGTCGAGATAGTCATTGGCGCCGGCTCTTAGCACCACTAGCGCCGCCTCGTCCAGGGGGGTGGCGCTGCGGCAGTCCAGGAAGCGGGCCACCTGCTCCAGCAGATTCGGCACCCCCTTGGGGGAAAGGCCCCCGCCCGAGCGGGCACCGCCATAAGCATGGTCCGTGCCCCCGGCCAGGGAGGGCTCCAGGGGATGCCATCCCAGTCGCGCGGCCAGGATCTCAACCCAGATCGGCCCGTTGCAGCGGCGACCTCGCCAATGGGGCGGAGAGGGCACCGCCCCATCCCCGAGCAGCAGCCAGGCATTGCCCACATCCGAGAGGCTGTCGCCAAACACCAGCAGCTGGCCCTTTGCAATGTCCACCGCAATGTCCACTGCACTGTCCACTGCCATGGCCACCGCATTGGCCGCAGCTCCAGCCTGCATGGCCCACGCTCCAGGGGCTCCGATTCTCCTATTGGGGCTGGTCTCTGGCGGGGCCCTTGCCAGCGGGCCCGACCCGGCTTATCTCTAAAAGATGGCCAACGACTGGAGCACCAGGCTGGGCAGGTGGGTGGAAGCGGGTCTGGTGGACCCGGGCACCGCCGAGGCCATTCACCGCTGGGAAGCTCTGAATGGCACAACGCTTTCAGGGACCGGCAGCGCTCGGCTGCGCACCCCGGTGGCCCTAGCCCTAGCCCTGGGGGCGGCCCTGTTGGCGGCGTCACTACTGCTCTTCGTTTCGGCCCATTGGTCTGGACTGGGCCCCAGCAGCCGCTTTGGCCTGCTGCTGGCCGTGGTGCTGGGCTGCCATGGGGCCGGTGCCCTGGCGGTTTCCCGCTTCGCCGTCCTGGCCACTGCCCTGCATGGGCTGGGCACGGTGGCCCTGGGGGGCGGCCTTTACCTGGCCGGCCAGAGCTTCCATCTGGACGCCCTCTGGCCGGAAGGACTGCTGCTGTGGGCCCTCGGCGCCGGCTGCGGCTGGCTGCTGCTGGGCCAATGGCCCCAACTGGCCCTACTGGCCCTGTTGGCCCCCGCCTGGCTGCTGGCCGCTTGGCTGCGCCTCTGTGACCAGGTGCGCGCCAGCAACAGCATCCTGGGCGAGGGGCCGGCCCTGATTCCGGCGGCCGGCCTGGTGCTGCTCAGCCTCACCTATCTCTCGGCCCCCCACGGCCCCCCCATTAGGGGCAGCACGGGCCGGCGGGTACTGCTCTGGATCGGTGGCCTGGCCCTGGCCCCCGCCGCCCTGGTTTGGGCCCTGATGCCCAGCCTCACCGCTGGGGCCCCTGCTTTGCCCCCCAGCCTGAGCGCCTGTGGCTGGGCCGTGGCCCTCGGGGCCCCCTTGATCCTGGCCTGGGCCCTGGGGCAGCGCCGCTTGCTGGTGGTGGGCGTGGCCGCCGCTTGGCTGCTGGCGGGCCTGGGCCTGGGCCGCTGGGCCCAAACCCTGAGCGCAGCCGAGGCCCTGGCGGCGGCGGGGCCTGCGGCGGCCGTCGGCCAGGCACTGGTGCATCTCTGGTGGTTGCTGGGGGGGCTGCTGCTGGCCCTGTGGGGCTCTAGTAGCGGGCGGGCCGAGCGGGTCAACTTCGGGGCGGCCACCATGGCCGTGACCCTGTTGGTTTATTACTTCGGTTCTGTCTTCTCCCAACTGGATCGGGCCGTGGGTCTGCTGGGCCTGGGGCTGCTCTTTCTGGCTGGCGGCTGGGGGCTGGAGCGGCTGCGCCGCCGCCTGTTGGCGGTCCCCCGCCCATGACACCGCCAACGATGAGTCGCCCCACCGCCAGGCCAGGTCGCTCTCCGCTGGGGCGACGCGGCCTGCTGTTGGGGGCCGTGCAGGGGTTGCTGCTGCTGAGCCTGGCGGGCACTTTGGTGCTGCAGCGCTGGCAGCGGCCCCGGGCCTGGGGGGTGGTCACCCCCCTTGATCCCCAGCTACCCATTCGCGGCCGCTATCTGGAGTTGCAGCTCGCGGTTCCCGCCCCCGATCTGGCTGCCCAGGGCACCATTCCGATCCGGCTGGTGGCCAGGGGCGGTCGGCTACTGGCCCGGGCCGCCCAGCAACCGGGCGATAGCGATGTGCTGCTCGCCCGGGTGGAGCCGGGTCCCCGGGGCATGGAGGCGGTGCTGCTGGAACCCCTGGCCTTCTTTCTGCCCCAAGCTGCCGCCGATCCCAGCCAAGGGCCAGACCAGGCCCCTTTATGGGTGGAAGTCACCCTGCCGCAACGGGGTGCACCCCGGCCGATCCGGCTGGGACGCCAACGCAATGGCGCCATGGTGCCGCTGCCTTAGGCGATCAGTAGTTGGTAGGCGTCGTTGACCAGCCGGAAAGATTCGGCATCACCGCCCATGTCCGGGTGGTGTTGCTTGACCAGGCGCCGGTGGGCTGCCTTGATGGAGGCGCGGGAGGCCCCCCAGGCCAGCCCCAGGGTCTCAAGGGCGGCCAGCTGGCGGCGATCACCGCCACCGCCACTGCCACTGCCACTGGGGGCCTGGCCGGCAGCACCTGCCCCGGTGGGGCCTGTTCCTGCAGCCTCGGTTCCCGGGCGCTCTTGCCCCGCCCCCGTGGTGCGGCGGTTGCCCCCGGAGCGAGCGGCCCCGGCGGCGGGACCAGAGGCTGTTTCCCGGCTTG
>JBILDB010000001.1:0-40208 GCA_044352805.1 Cyanobium sp. | reverse complement strand
CCCTCTGGCAGCCCATGAGCACCCCCTTGAGCAGCGACCCCAGCCATGGAGACCACCCCCTGGCGAAGCCCATCGGCTTTCAAGCAGCCATGGCTCTAGCCAGCCAGTGGCTGGAGGAATGGGAACAGGATGAGTTGAGCGATGAGGTTTTGGCCGAGCGAGTCGGGGATTTGGTGGCGAGCCGCGATGGGGCGAGGGGTTTCTTTGTGGTGGCGATGGCAGGTGAAGGACCCTTGATGGACCGCATGCCCGAAGCCCTGATCCAGTGCCTGCGCCTGGCGGGAGAGGGGGTTGTCGATCTCACAGCCAGAAATCTGGCCATGGGTACAGCAATGGCAGTGCATCATGCGCGCAACCAAGACGGGGTGTCAGCCCAGGCCTCCCAACGGGTCAGTGAGCGCAGCCGCGCCTTGTTGCGCTTACTGGAACCAAATCTGGTCAAACTGCGACTCGAATCGCTGCTGGCCGGCACCCGGGGCGAAGGGCAAGACGTGGATTTTCTGGAGCGATGGGGCTACGACGCCGAGCAACGTGATCAAATTGCTGCTGCCATTGAGGCAGTGGCCGAAGCCTAAACAAAGGAAAAAGTGAAAACAGATTTATAATCAAACAATACACCAATATAGCTAAAAGCGAAAATAAAGTAAGGCCATAGCTTCCCAGTCAGTGTCGTTAAGCGCCGATTGGAAAACATAGTTTACATTAAAACCCAGGGTCAAATGACGCACTAGATTCAGATCAAAACCACCCGTGAGCATGGCATCGGTTGTATTGCTTGTATCAGTATTGGTGGCCAGGCCGGCCCCGAAATAGGGTGAAAAGATAGCGCGAGGGAAAAAATCAAGCGTGAGGGGCAACTGAAAGGCTCCATCACTATTGTCAACGCCCTGCATGTCCCTGTTCAAGAAAATATAAGTTGGCCGTAGGGAAACCCCAAAACCTTCACCAAAGGCATACCCAAGGCGCCCGGTCAGCACAGGACTGGGGCGATCACCAGCAAAGCCATGGTATCCAGTTCCAATGCCAAAAATTGGCCCGGGTTGCGTTGCAGGGTCTATCAATGGAGCAGCTATTTCAGCAGCCGGTTCAGCCTGATGGGCTGGCGGTAGCACTTCGTACGGAGACACCTGTCGCCAGGCCAGGGGATTGGCACGCCGATCAGAAAGAGGGGTCCAGGAGGCTGCAGGGGCCTGGGGGGCCACCTGGCGCCAAGGAGCCAGGGGTTGGAGGCCCTGGGCTAAGACCGGAGGGGTCGCCGCCAAGACAACAGCAACGGCCACAGTCAACCTGGCAACAGGAGAGCGGAAAATCACGAAGCAGGCTGGGTAGTAGATGATGCCGGTGATGCGGCCTGGGGGACACTGGGGGCCGTGGCAGGAGCCACCTCAGGTGCTGGAACCACCTCAGGTGCTGGAGCGACAGCAGCCGAAGGGAGAGCTGAAGGGGCTAAGGATTGCGAGGTCGCACTGGGGGCTGCCGCCGACTCTGGCAGTTGGGGCTCAAGGGTCTCCCCACGGAGTTCAGAGACAGGAGGGACAGCGGCTGAAGGCGCAGGGGCCGAAGACGTCGGCATGGGCGCAACCGCAGGCAGTGGCGAGTTAAGGGCAGCAGGTGCTTGATTGGACGACGAATTTGGGCCCGAAGCATGGGCCGCAGGCTGGGCCTTGCCAGCGGTTGATCTCAGCGGCGGCAGCTCCTTGAGGGGTTCGACATGCACGATGGCGGGAGCTACGCGACCCAAGGCAGGGGGATCTTGACGGCCACTCCAGCCGCGAATCGCCTCGAGGACCGCCGGGTCTTCCGGTTTTGACAGCAGATCAACGCTGCCGTCTGACTGCAGCGCCAAAGGCACTGCGATGGCACGGGACACCTTCATCGAAGGCACGTGCACCACGCGGGCTGCCTCTAGCTGGGCGGGGGGCTGCAGGGGCGAGGGGATATTGATGGCGTTGAGGGCGCGACGCATCGGTTCACGCCAGGCCTGGGGTAGGGGAGCGAGCGGGTCCGAGGAACGGGCCAGACGGGCCCGTTCGGAGAGGGCGACCGCCGGGATCGGCTCGGTCTGCAAATCACCCAAGGTTAAAACTCCCCCCAATAGCTCTGCAGGTGTAAACGAACGCTGCAACAGGTCGTAGCCAGTGGCGCTGGCGAGCTGACCATTAGCTGAGGACTGGGACCCACCTGAGGTCGAGGGGAAGGATTGCAAAGCGACCTTGAACGGTCGTCGAGTGATCGGGTCCTGGCCAATTTGACCAATTTGAACAGACTCGTCAGCCCCATCGAGAAGTTGACCCACCTGGGCATGGGCTGCTGGAGAGGAAGCCCCCAGCAGAAATCCACGGGCAGAAGAATTGGATCGGGCACCGGGTGAAAGGCGAGCCGGATCGGCAGGATTGAGCAAAGGTGGGGGGGGCAGGGACGCCGCCAACTCGGCCTGGGGAAGCACGAGGGGACGGGAACGACGAGATTCCGCTTGCCAACGGTCGTGGAAATCGATCCCTACGAGGGGCAGCCAAAGGGATTGGGATAGCAGGGCCCAAGCAACGGCCTTGGTGTTAACGGGTTGGGGGTAGCGTTCCATGGGGACTAGATAGAAGATGAAAGATTAAACGAAAGGTCAACGGCCATTGTTGTTATTCCAATAATTCCAATAGTTTGCATAGTTCAATATACTATTAAGCGCTCCTAACGGCTCGGCCAGGTCGTTTAGAAAAGTGAGAGTCTTGCCATAAAGGTTGCTGCGAACAATTATTGTGTCACCATTACGCAAGGGTGGGTTAGTCAGGTTAGAAACAGATAGATCATCCTTATAAGAAAAAATCTGGCGAGTCGTGGTGCCGTTACGGTTGAACCGCACCAGTTCGATATGGTTCTTCTGAGCGCGACGTCGAATCAAGCCTCCTGATCTGAATAGGGCTTCAATGAGTGGGGTGTTGGCAGGCAAGGCGACGGTTCCAGGTGTCTTAACCTCTCCAATCACAGTCACACTGATGGTGGCTGGAGCCAGATTGGTTTGACCAATTGCCAAGACTTCCTCGGGAATTGGCTGTAGGGCGCGAGATACAATAATAGTGTCTCCATCGAACAATACCGGATTTTGCAGTTGATTGCCATTAGCAAAAAGGTCTGCGAGATTTAGGGTTGTCTGCTTTTGAGCCCCCGCTTTACCGGCTAGTCGCCGCAAAAGAATATTGCGGACATCAGCATTAACCGTCACCCCACCAGCGGTTTGAATGGCCTCTACAGGATTGGAGAAAGAACCAAGAGGGTAAAGACCAGGACGGGTCACCTCCCCCACAATGGTTACCTTGACTGGCCTGGGAGTTGTAAGAGTCAGAGTTAACTGAGGACGAACCAATTGTTTGGCGTACAGAGAGCTCAACCAACGTGTTGCCTGACCGATGGTGAGGCCAATCAGCTGGACAGATCCAACTAGCGGTAGTGTCGTGGTACCGTCTGCCAAAATACCGAAGGCGCCGTTCAGTGACTTGGCTTCCGGATCTAAAAATGTAAGCTGTAATACATCACCAGGACCTAGAGTATAAAGATCACTGTAAAGTTCCGGGAGCGATAGCGATCTCTCAGCCATTGGCATCGGCACAGGAGACTGGTTTCGATCCAACAAAACAGGCCCTGATGACTTGGGTATGGGCACTGGCTTGATTTGAACATACGAGTTAGGGTTTCCTGGATCTGCAGCAGCCATTGACCCTGCCAATGGAGCAGCTAAGAGGCCAACGGGCGAGGCCGTAAGGGAAGCGGTCGCAGAAAGTACCGCCAAGCGCCTTAAGCCATGCTGCCGAAGCCACGGTAGGGCGAGGAAGGAGATCGGAAACTGGTTGTCAAGACTGGAATTCCGCACGAAAAGCGCAAGTTCGTGAAGGAACCTTAACCGATACAGACTGGAGAGTCCTAGGCCCGAAAGCAAAACCGGTCACCAACGAAGCCTTAAGGCTCTGCATTGGTCCTACTATCGAATCATCTGAGACGATCTGCCGTGACCCGAGCCGGTGCGCCCCTGCTTCCAGCACCCGGGGGTGACCCAACGTTGGGTGGACTTGTACCCCTGGGTACCCCAGGCATGGAAAGCAGACCTGCAGAGCAAGGTCAACAAGCCTTATCGCCATTCTCTGGTGAAAGCAAAGAAAGTGGTATCCAAAACTTGCTGCGCACTATCAAACGCAGACAAACCCTTTTTCTTTTCACTTCTGCACTTGTCTCTGGCGCCCTAGCCCTGAATACAATTCGAGAACGCATATTCAGCCCTGTTTACCAAGGATCCTTCATGCTGCAAATAAGCAGCCCGTTTGATGAAAATAATTCGCCAGTAGCAGGAGATGGAGGCAAGATAGAAGCAGTTGCAAGATATAAGCAAAAAATTGATGTCCCTAGCCTGATGGTACTCTTACGCAGTCCCTTTTTAACATCCCCAGTCGCAACTAGACTTGGTTTATCGAACGAAGAGATAGCCAAAAATCTCAGTATGGATACGGCAGGCGTTCAAAACGTAATTCAAGTTGATCTGCGCTGGCCAGACCCGACAAAAGGCAAAGCTGTGCTTTCCGCATTAGCCAACGACTATGTTGCTTTTTCTCTCTCCCAGCGCCAAGCAACTATCAATTCAGGTGTCAAATATCTTGACGAGCAAGCTCCCGCAATCTTACGGGAGGTAGCCACACTTGAAAACCAGCTCAGCAACTTCCGTGAAACAAATAAAATGATGGATCCACTTGCCATGGTATCCACAATTGAAACTCGCCGTAATGATCTAGCCAATGAGTGGCAAAAACTACAACTTGAACAGGCCCAACTAGAAAGTAATCTCAACTCTGTCAAGTCAGGCCAACTATCATTTACCCCGAGTGGCGCCCCATCCGCCCTTAATCAATTAGGTGATAATAGCACACTTATACCAGGCAGACAAGAAAAAACAGACGGCAGTACAGATCAAGTCAAGACACCTTCAGACCAGCTTAATGAGTTCGAGACGCAACTCGCCCAAGCTAGAGCAACCTACAAAGAAGACTCGCCTATTGTTCAATCAATTCTAGCCAGAAAAAATGCACTACTTCCAGTTGTAGAATCACAAAAAGCAGACGCTATTCGCGCACAGTTATTTGCCAATAAGTCTCAGCAAGACGAAGTCAACAGACAAATCATGCTCTACAACCGCAATTTTAAAAATAGTCCAAAAATCTTAAAAGAATACGAGAAGATTGTATCCAAGCTAACCGACGCAAGAAACAATTACACTTCTTATCTCAGGGCTAGAGAAAATTTCAGGCTTGAGCGTTCACGCTTTATAACTCCTTGGCAAATCATCTCTCCGCCTACTTTTGGAGAAACCCCAGTACAGCCTGACATTAAAAGAAGTATTCTTCAAGCCCTATTACTTGGATTGCTTTCTGGCGTAGGGGCTGCAATGCTTCGTGAAAAAACAGATAATGTTTACCATACTCCCATGGAAGTTGAAAAAGAACTACAGCTGCCTGTATTGGGTCTAATTCCATATCTACCTTTAGAGCCTGGAGTAGATGTTACTACAAGCATATCCAAGATGTCTGCCAGCGAAAGGTTTGCAATCAAAGAATCCTTACGAAGTCTCTTCACCACTTTCCGCCTATTAAGAGCTGACCATAACATCAGACTAGTAGGCGTTACATCCTCAAGTCAGGGCGAAGGTAAATCAACATCAGTTTGTATTTTTGCACGTACACTATCAGATCTTGGCCTAAAAGTTCTCGTTGTAGATGCTGACATGCGTTTGCCAATGCAAACTCGATATTTTGGCATTGCTTCCGGTGAAGAAGGCTTCTCTTCAATTCTATCTAACTCAAATATCTCAATTAGTTCTCTAGTAATTAAAATTCAAGACAATCTTGATGTACTCCCGGCCGGCCCTAAACCACCCGATCCTGCAAAACTTCTGAATTCAAACAGGTGTGCCGAGGTAGTTAATGAATTAAGAGCAATGACAGACTATGATATAATTCTCTTTGACACACCACCATGTTCAATGCTATCCGATCCAATTCTACTGGGTGAAAAACTAGATGGGATTCTTTTTCTGATTGGTCTCGGCAAAGGAAGTCGAATTCTTGCCCCGCAAGCATCACGTCGCATCAAAGCAACTGGCGTTGACCTGTTAGGCGTAATATGCAATCAAGTTAATTTCCCAAGCCGCCTCAATGACTATGGCTATGAATATGGATATTATTACCACTATGCTTATGCCTACACGGATAGCTACGCCAATAAAAATGCTGGACTTGGACGCTATATTAATGCGGAAGTAACTAGCAATGAGAAAGACAAGGAGGGGGATAGATCAGACTCTACAAAACCAATCAATCTTGATCAATCAAAATCTACTCTGATTAAGAAGGCTAAAAAATCAGAAAAAAATACCTGGATACCAAAGATATTCCGTCGTGGACAAAAATAAAATATTAGAGTTGTGAAACTAATACTTTGTATTTATGCTTTACTTATCTTTAAGATTTTTTCAAGCATTTCAAGATACTCATAACTTGGTGCAGCAATTGGGTGACACCTTCTAACCCATTCTAAAGATGAGAAGACGTCAATGTTTTTAAACTTTGAAGTTAATCCTACTGCTAACAAAGAAGATCTTTCTTGTCCAGCAAAACAGTGAAGGTAAACAGGTGCAGACGATACAACTAACTTCTCTGCAGTAGTTAATGCTAATGAAAGTTTGTCAATATCTAATAATTCCTGTTGTCGGTGATCAGGCAAAGAAACATTCGCCGAAGACCAATCGCTTGGTATCGGAGCAAAAACATTTTCTTGCGGGTAGCAGCAGCTAAATCTGGTCTTAAATCCTACATCTTCCAATTGCTTCCATTGAAAAGATCTTCTGGGCATTGGTCCTATGGCCAACTGATGATTCAAAATCCAACTATATGGTAAAGGCTGACTGTATAAAAGATCCTCAGGCGAGATAAGCTTGCTTTGGTTGTTTAAATTTTTTTGACGCTTATTCCAGAATAACATGATGACTAATTTTTGTAGTTAAATGCTATTTGAAGCTTATTAAGAAGATCAAGCCATAGCTGGTAGCTTTCTTGGCGAGGCAATGTTGATTTAAGTGTGACTAGCATGCATTGATAACGACGGCTTGGGCTCAACCCTAAAAAGCGTTTAAGACCAAGATTATCTTCGGTAGATTTGAGTTGATCAACTGCCAAACTGAGCTGATCTTGACTGAAACCGAAATTGGATGTCAAGGAATTACCTGAAACAAAACATGTCTGAAAAGTCGTCCCTGCCTTGGTTTGCTCAGAAAGAGAAAAGGGAGGTTGTTTACTTTTAATAGCAGACCCACCAAGTTTAAGAGATGTAATTGAGTCAGTAATAAAAGACAAGCTAAAATCAGCTCGATCTCTCACTTGAGTATTTGTCAAAAACAAACTAGAACTTGAATTAACCTTAAGAGCAACAACTGGAGAATGAGAGGTATTATAGTTAGAATGATCTGGTTTTATGATGGTAGAGTTAATAGGATTTCCATTAGAGGCAACATTTGAGATGAAGAGATTCAGCTTTTCCGATGAAATGCTGGAGGCTTGAGGCCGTCTAGGAAATAGCATTGCCTGAGCCGCTGCCAAGGTTGAAACAACGGCTAGTATGCAATAGAATTTTCGAAGATTAATAATTTTCATTTATCCTGATTTGAGGTAAAATCTTGGGATGATTCATAAGTAAGGGATTCGGGGCCAAGTTCATGTTCAAGTAATCTCATATAAATAGAACCAAAAATGAAAACAGCTAAACCAGAAAAAATCAAAGATCCTGTATCCTCATGAAAAAAGTCAAACCAGAATCCATAACCCTTGCCCGATCCATTAGCACTAAATATTGTAAGCAAGGCAATACGAATAGTATTAGAAAGCAGTCCAATGACAGGCGCCAAGGAAAGAATTAAAAAACGTGAAGTTATAGATCGCAATCGAAACGCAAGTAAAAAGATAATTGAAATACAAGTCACTTGAGCAATCATATCAAGACCATTACAAGAACCTAGTACAGTTACTCCTCCACCCTTGAGAAACACATCTCTACCATTAACAACAGGGTCCAGTCCCAAAATAGACAACCAAAAAGCTGCAAGTTTAGCGGTCAACAGACTCATGGGCACTTCGGGAATAATTCGATTAAGTAACGCGTTTGCGGGAAACAATAACACACATAACAATGAATCTCTGAACCTATAAATTGATCGGGGTTCTTTTACTAAAAGAACAAGAGCAAGAGCAGCTATTGGTGGCAAAAGAAAAAGAACTCCATCTGAATGCAAAATAAGCGAAGTTCTGAACAACACTAACAACAAGATTGCCGAAGCAAAGAGAGCTGCAAGAGGGTTAGGTGAAGGGTGTAATTTATCAATAAGATCTTCCATACAAATAAGTGCACCACCCCAAATCAGAACAGCAAATACGGTCATTGAATCGTTTTGACTAGTATGAAACACAACGATATTTTGTATTGCAACAGTAGCTGCGATAAACAGCCAAGCGTTACGGGTAGTGAGTGGTGGAACATAACGCTCCAAAGATGACTTGAGGAGGTTTAGCATTGAAGAGAAATCCATTTTATACGGTTCCTTGCGGGCGGTTATCTCTATTGTACTCTGGCACAAGCCTCACAAGCAATTCAGACGTATCTCTATCATCCCATCGACTTAGAGCATTTTCAAGCTCACTTAAAAGAGGAAGTAGATGATGATCGGAAGGATTCGGTTCACAAGCTCGTCGAATAAGAGGATGACTAGTAGGTTGATCGCGAGTATCAATCAAAAGTTCTTCATATAATTTTTCGCCTGGCCTAAGCCCTGTATATTCAATGCAAACATCTCCATCAGGATTTTGTTCATCTCGCAAACGGAGACCAGAAAGTTCTATCATTTGCCGAGCAAGATCAGCAATTCTCACAGGTTCTCCCATATCAAGCAAGAAGAGATCACCACCTTTGGCCATTCCGGTGGCTTGTAATACTAACTGAACGGCTTCAGGGATTGTCATAAAATAGCGAGTAACTGCGGGGTGGGTGACAGTTACTGGTCCGCCCGCAGAAATCTGTTTATGGAACAATGGAATGACTGATCCAGAAGATCCCAGCACATTACCAAACCTTACCATTGCCATTACTGGACCATCAGGTCCACAAGAGGATGCGGCAGATTGAATCATCATCTCACAAATGCGTTTACTGGCTCCCATGGCATTGGTTGGCCTCACTGCTTTATCTGTAGAAATAAGTGTTAGCCTTTCAACTCTAGCTGAAAGAACAGCATCAATAACTGATCTAGTCGAGCGTATATTGTTAGATACACCTGCACAGATATTTGATTCTACCATAGGAACATGCTTATAAGCTGCAGCATGGAACAAGGTTTGCACACCGTGTTTAATGCAAAGGGCTGTTAAAGGTGTAGAATTACTTACATCTCCTAAGATGGGATAGATGAGAGCTGATTTATTCTTAGACCGTAACTCATTGTCTATGGCATAAAGCGAAAATTCATTTTGCTCTAATAGAAGTAACTTTGATGCTCCCAAAGAAACTATTTGACGACAAAGCTCACTTCCGATCGAGCCACCAGCTCCAGTTACAAGAACTACCTTCCCAACAACACTTGCTTTTAAAAGCATTGGATCTGGAATAGACGGTTCACGCCCCAGCAAATCTTCAATAGCAACCGTTTGAAGATCGCTAACAATTCTCTCCTTTCCCGCCAACTGGGATAAAGAGGGAATAGAAAGAACCTCAAGTCCAGAATGAGTTAACTGATCGACTAATAAACGTTTGCGAGCTCTTGATATTGAAGGCAAAGCCAAGAGAATTTTACGTATATTGTGACGCTCAATAAGTGCTGGCAATCGAGCTGGATTATCTATGCTTAGATTCTGAAGGGTCCGTCCATGTAAAACAGAATTATCGTCCAAGAATCCAATAATACGAAACCTTGGATCATTGCGAAGAGCAGTAAATAACTCCATACCAAACGAACCCGCACCATAAATCATAGTTGCATTTTTGCCAGGTTCAGCAGACTGAATGAAATTTTGACGTGATAATTGCTGAATTAACAAATCACGCATGACAATTCGAGTGGCGATCGCTCCACCGGTAAAGAAAATCCAGTATAGAAACCAAGAACCAAGCGGCAACTTGATAGCCAATAAAAAACTGAAGGCCATCATCAATACAACCATTGATGCGGTTCTTGGAATCAACCCGTACAGAGAATGACTCCCGGCATAACGAGTTAAACCTCGATACCAACCAGAAATAAGTAAGATCGAAAGGCCACTTGCAACTGCGACAGGAAGAAGCTTAGATGTAGCTATAAAAAGGGTTTCTGGCGATCTGACTAAAAGCAGTGAGCCAAGAAAAGCAACAACAATTAGTAAACTGTCAAAGCCAAGCAGAACCAAACGCCGCAGCAAGACCAAGGACCTAGAAGATTTAAGCAAACGGATTTCGCGCAATGGTGAGTTGGATTCAAACAAGATATTGGGCGACTCTAGCGACTCGACTGTTGAGGGGAGAAAATTGTAGGACATGGGAATAATTAATAAGGCAAATTTATAGAGTTAATAAAAAATAGGTTGAAATACTACAGAAAGATCTGTATGGGCGACTGGAACAAGACATGAAAATATGTGAAGACAAGCTGTCATCAAAGTCGGGTTGCTAGGGAGCAGCCTTGAACGGAGATGCAATTTTAAAATATTTTAGCATGCATCCTTTGCAGCCGTACCTGAAAAGGAAGTTGCTTGCTTTTGATCCAGCCATAATCCAAGACCAAGTACCGCAAGCACGGCCCCCACCATGGTTGGCAAAGGCAGAACGTAGAAAAAACCAAAAGCTAACAAAGTAGTCGTGAGCAAGTAAAGAAGACTTACCCTTGCATGGGGCCAGCCAGCGCTATGAAGACGTTGGTAAAGATGCAAACGATGGGCCTGAAAAATTTGCTGACCAACGTGCCAACGCCTCAAGACACAAATAAACGCATCAGCCAAGAGGGGCGTGGCGACCAATAAAAGAAGTAGGGCTTGAAGGGGTTGCTGCATCTGTAGCAATAGCCCTGCAAAAACCGCTCCTAAATATGTGCTTCCAACATCGCCCATGAAAATTCGGGCTGGACTCCAATTCCAAAGCAAAAATCCCAAAAGTGCACCGGCAAGAATCCATTGGCCCGATGCCAACATCAAGACAGCACCACAACTAGATACAAGGCCATCAAGACCATCCATGAAATTGAAAAAATTGATGATAGCGGTGATCATTACTAATACCAAGGGCAAGCTCCACAAGGGCATAGGCAAAGTGGCCATTGCTATTAGAGCCATCGCTGTCAAGATTTGAGCTAGATAACGCCATAAAGCTGGCAAATTAAAACGGTCATCCAGAACCCCAACCAAGGCCAGTGGGGCGCAAACCACAGGAATCCAAGCAGTGGCTCCTTGAGCAAACAATGGGGTCAGCAGAGTTGCTACAACAACAAAGGCTAGGCCGCCACCGCGAGGAGTCGGGGAGCGATGCGAACTACGGGCATTGGGGATGTCAGGAAGGCGCTTGCTCAGCACCGGGACGAGCCACCAAAGCAACAACCACGATAGCAATCCTGAAAGGAACAAAAGCAGCGCAGCGGGCAGAGTCACAGACAGGGACGATTCACAGGGATGGGATTCCAGCGGGTAGATCGCCAGATCTGGGCACGGATCTGGTCACGGAGCGTTCGCAAGAGAGTTTCCGGACGATTATCTCCCGTGGCAGCGGCGAACCCGGTAACCGACCACCCCAGGGAACCCAAAACGATGCGCCCAATAGCCACGGCACGTCCAAGGTGGGCAGGACTGGTAACAATAGTCACATCACCATGGCCAGGTTGGTTAGTCAACCAGAGAGCGAGAGTAGTCAACTGACCAAAGGTGTCGCAACCCGCGGTGAGAATCACTGGAGGCTTCATCTCAGGTGGCCACTGCCCATAACGCACAAGTTGTCTATAGTTGATCTCCTGAAATCGTGGGGATCCTTGCATAACCAGAATCGAGCCCGGTCGTCTTTGGTGCAGTTGGATGGCGCTGAAGGTTCGCCAGGGATCCTCGACAAAAACGGTGATGACTTGGGGGCCACCTGCTGTTTTCGGCGTGGGGCTCCGGGGCCAAAACCACCAGAGGACCAATCCCAGCCCCAAGCCTGGTAACAGCCGACGCAGGAAGAAGACACGCCTCAACGCTAAACGGGCGGCACTGGGAAAGATCGCGGATCCTCACCAACCAGTCGATGGGCAGGGAGGAAACCGGCAAGATCAACTTGCATCCGCATCACAGCTTCGAAGCCTTTGGGCGCCGCCAGCAGCAGGGGAGCCGCCAAAACACGGAACAGCCAGCTAGGGATAGAGACTAGTCGACAGCCCCGAGCCCGATCAGACGCTTCACATTGTTGTTGAAGCCGTAGCAGCAGTTCGTGATAGGTAAGAGTGTCATCTCCACCTACCGCGATTATCTCACTCGTCGGAGCTCCATCAGTTTGGCTATTCAAAGCCATGACGAGGGCTCGAACCACAGCTGCCAGCTGACTGGCATGGATGGGTTGGCGTAAGCCGGTGTCGGCTGGTAATGGCAACAATGGAAATCTACGCATCCATTGCAGCAGCTGACTCAGGTTGCGGTCGCTATGGGCACCGACCCTGCCGTAGATCAAGGTCGGTGCAACAATCGTGCAGGGCAGCCCCAGATCTTTACAGGTACGGATCAAACTATCCTGAGAAGCGCTCAGACGCTGCACTAAATCGCGATCGTAGCGGTTGAAGGCAAAACGTTTTGTGATCACCGAAGAGGAAGAACAGGCAACAACACCCCTGACTCCGGCGAGTTGCCCCGGGCGCTGCTCCGCCAACCTGGCCAGGAAAGGGGCGAGTTCCCATAGGGGGGCAAAACTCACCAAAATTCCTTCAAGGGGTTGATCTAGGGAATCGGCTGTCCGCAGATCACACAGTTGGAAGGGCCCATCGTCAAAGCATTGCGGCCGACGCCGGCCGGCGACTGTGACTGACAGGTATCCAGCTGCCTGAAGGAAAGCCAGACCCGATGGGCTGGTAGCGCCGAAGAGCAGAACATCACTCATTGTTTTAAAATGCTACCTAAACGTTGGGCATAGCGCAATCCGTAAGGCAGCCACCAAAGCCAACCAAATGCCCTGGTATATGCAAGGCGTACCTCGTGAAAACGCCTTCGCGATTCGCGCCCGCTGACCCCACCCGACTGCATATGGACTAGTTCAAGGTCGATGCACTCGACCTCAAGATTGGGCCAGCGTGAAAGCTGGAGAAAGTAATCAAGATCGGCGGAAAGCCGGAAGCCGGCCGTATATCGTGCAAGATACTGACGGGCCCCAGGACCGATGAGGCTGGCTTGATGGGGTGGCGTGGAGCCGAGAAATAGGGAGCGGCGAAAGGAGTGACTCCAGCGAAAGACACTGCGACGCCCCAGGGTTGACGTGGTTATGGCGACAGCATCGGTGGGCTTGACATAGCGACCTGTCGCGACCAAGAGATCAGGATCACCGCCCCGACTCCAGGCCGCCTGCAGTACTTTTACCATCTTCTCGAAGACCTGGGGAGAGGCGGCCCAGTCATCACTCCCCCAGAACAACAGCCAGGTCTCCGAATTGGTCGCCAGGGCGAAACCTAGATTCATAGCACCGAAGATGCCAGGCTCGGTTGGATCCTGAGGCCGCCATTGAAAGCGGGTATCAAGGGCACAAAGATCCTCGATCCAGCGGCGGTGTGCAGGTTGACTGGGACCATCAATGAACATGACGCTCCAATGCGGCCAAGTTTGTTGCTGCAGAGAGGCAACCAGCCGCGGTAGCAATAGATAGGAATCGAGTGTGGGTACAACGACAACAATCGACGTAGGGGGAAATCCGGCAGACGAAGCCATTAGCCGCGCCGGCGAATCAATACATCATCGAGAACGAGAAGATCCATTTTAGTGCGCAGAAAACAATCGAGAGCCTGGGAAGGGGTACAGACAATCGGTTCGTTTTCATTGAACGAAGTGTTCAGAACCATCGGCACTCCAGTGAGATCACGGAAAGCACGAATCAAGCGATAATAACGGCCATTATCAGCCTCGGTCACCGTTTGCAAGCGCCCCGTGCCATCGACATGGGTAACAGCCGGGATTAGAGGACGCTTGTCCTCCCGAATCGGATACACCTGCATCATGAAAGGCACATCGCCATCAAGACTGAACCATTCCGAAACAGCTTCCCGAAGCACCGAGGGGGCAAAGGGGCGAAAGGACTCGCGTCGTTTTATCTTGAGATTGAGAATGTCCTTCATGTCGGCCCGGCGCGGATCCCCCAGGATCGAGCGGTGACCAAGGGCCCTAGGACCCCATTCCATCCTGCCTTGGAACCAGCCGATCACGAGTCCCTCACTGATGGCGCCAGCCACTGCTGAGCAAATCTGCCCATCCGAGAGAGTCTGGATGGAACAACCCGCAGCTGCCAGGGCCGAACTTGAGGCGGGTTCCGCAAGCAGCGTCTCGATGGCCCCTGGGGTAGGGCGACTGCCCAGGTAGGCCGTGGCCATAGGGCGACTACGGGAGACTTGGCCCTGGCGGTTCCATACTTCAAGAGCCGCCCCCAAGGCGCCGCCTGCGTCCCCGGCTGCTGCCTGCACGTAGACATGGCGAAAGGGGGTGCCCACGGTCACCTTGCCATTGGCCACCGAATTGGCCCCACAACCACCGGCTATACAAAGGTTGTCACTGGGATGGAGACGATGCAGCGAACGCAGGAGGTGGAAAAACGCTTCTTCGTACATCGCTTGCGCCGATCGGGCGATGTCCTTATGGCGTTGATCGAGGGGCTCGTCCGATCTACGCGCCGGTCCCAGCAGATTCTCCAAAGCAGGACTCCAATGGCGGCCCACCTCGGGGATGCCGTGGCTCCATTGGTGAGGCAAATTCTGGCCAGCATGCTGGAAGTAGGTCAGATCGAGGTTGTAGGTACCATCTTCCTGCAACCTCACCAACTTCCTCATCTGAGGAAGCCAACTGGGCTGGCCATAGGGGGCAAGACCCATGACCTTGTATTCATCACCATAATGGGGAAAGCCTAGAAACTGGGTGATTGCCGTATAAAAAGCACCCAAAGAATGGGGAAAATAAATCTGACCGTCAATGGTTAACTCAGTTCCTTTGCCATAACCCCAGGCCCCGCTAGCGAAATCTCCGAAACCGTCTACAGACACCACAGCGGCCTCCTGAAAAGACGAGGCGAAATAGGCAGAAGCCAGATGGGCGCGGTGATGTTCGACAAAATGGAGCTCGGCTCGCAATGGCTGACCGGGAAATGCGGTGGCGAGTTGCTGGGCCAGACCCGACCGTTCCCGTTTATTGCGCCAGCGGCTCCAGAGAAACCGAGGATCGGGACGGCTGGCCAACGTGTAAGCGATCTTGCGCCAACGATGGGCACCTGGGAAGGAATTGATGGCGATGTGATCTAAATCTTCAAAGCGCACACCCCCATCCTCCAAACACCAACGGATGGCCTCACTGGGAAAGCCCGCCCAATGTTTAATACGACGAAAGCGCTCCTCCTCAGCAGCGCCAAGGATCTCGCCATCACGGATCAAAGCAGCGGCGGCGTCGGCGTGGAAAGCATTAATGCCGAGAATCAGGGTCATGACAAGGGCAGTTCGATCGCAAGGTGTTGGCGGAGCCACTGCTCGAGAACCATCAGGCTCCAGCGGCGGTACCAGGGGGCAAGGTCCAGGCCGGCCGGGGTACCTGGCAGGCGCAGAGTAAGCCGGGATGATGGGTCATCGAGCCATAACTGAAACGGGAAGCGGAAACCCTGTTTGGGCCGCTGCCTGAACCACTCGGGCAATTCCGGCACGGCTTGCTGCAGGAGGCCCTTGCCGGGGGCTAACCGCAGCGAGGCGGGAATGGGAGCCAGGGCAGTCTGAAGACGGGCATCGACAAAGGGAAGCCGTAGTTCCAGGGCAGCTGCCATCGCCATGACATCGCTGTCGGGTAGAAGCTGGTTGCGAAGGTAGCGAGTGCCCTCGAGCCAGGCCACTTCATCACGATCGGAACCTGGTGGAGGCTCCTGCAGAGCAGTCCCCACACCGGCACTCTCAGACTGGAGACCCCAATGGGTCAATAACTGGTTGACTTCCCGCGAGGTGAAAAGGGACCGCACACAGCGATAGGCACGAGCCATGGACGCAGGTGACTCCAGCAAGTCCGCCAGGCGTTGGCGCCGGTGTTGATGGCCGCCAGGCCCGTGACGCATCACCGCCGCCCCCACCGGGCCAGCAGGGCCGAGGCGACGGCGCCAACGCCGCAGGCGGGGAACCATCCGAAAACTGGGATATCCCCCAAACAATTCATCGCCACCAAGGCCGGATAGGGCCACCTTCAACCCCTGCTCATGGGCGAGACGGGAAACACACCAGGTGTTGTAGCCATCAAGAGAAGGTTGATCCTGACTGGCCAAGAATTCGGGCAACCAATCCCTCGCCTGACTGGCAGAAAGCTTAAGAAGCGTGTGCACACCACCGAAATGGGAAGAAATGCGCGCCGCAGGCTCGGATTCATCGAAACCGGCGGCGCCGGCATCTTCAAATCCGATAGTGAAGGTATGCAGTCCGCGGGGAGCAAGGGCAAGTATCGCAGCAGAATCAAGACCCCCACTGAGAAAAAGCCCAACACGGACATCGCTGACCATGTGGGCGGCGACGGAATCCTCCAAGGCGGACCGGGCCAGCGCCCCAGCCCCAGCCTGGGTCCAGTCCCCACGCGGAGCCGGCAGGCTTTCTGGCAATGGGCCGTAGGAATGGATCCGCAAGGAACCGGCATCCCATTGGGCCACGGCACCTGCGGGCAGACGAAAAACCCCCTCCACCAGGGTGGCAGGTTCCGCGACAGAACCAGCACTGAGGAACCCGGCCAGAGCAGCCTGATCGAGGCGGCAGGGCATCAAATCACTGGCTAGAAGGGCCCGCAGTTCTGAAGCAAAAACCAGTTCGCCCGAAGGCCCGTGCCAGTAATAAAGCGGTTTGATGCCATGGGGATCCCTGGCCAGCACGGCACGGCGCTCCAGGGTGTCGTAGAGACAGAAGGCATACATGCCCCTCAGATCGCGCAGACCCTCGATTCCGTAGCGAATCATCCAGGCCAGCAGGACCTCCGTATCTCCATTGCCATGGAAACGCTCACCCAATTTCAGGAGTCGCTGGCGCAACTCTTGATGGTTGTAGATCTCGCCGTTGAAGACCAACCACCATCGGCCGCAGGTAGACGCCATGGGCTGGTGACCAGCCGCAGAGAGGTCAAGTATGGCTAGTCGAGTGTGGACTAAACAGGCGGAACCGTCACGCCAAAGTCCAGAGTCATCGGGACCTCGATGGTCGAGGTGTGGGCGAACCCGTTCGACAAAGCCATCGGCAGAACGGCCTAATAATCCGGCAATGCCGCACATTTAGGCGGCCCCCGAGGCGGTGAAAAAACTGGGGTCCATGGCGGCTAACTGCTCGCGCACAATTTGACGTGCAGCATTGAAGCTGGCATTGGATTCAATCCAGACAGCCGCCGCCGCTCCACAGGCCTGGCGATGGGCGCGATCTAGACACATCGAGGTGATCGCCGCCGCCATGGACACGGGGTCACTGTCCACCAGATCTCCATTAACTCCAGGCCTCACATAATCCTCTGGACCGCCGCAGCGGGTGCTGATCACGGGAACGCCACAGGCCATGGCTTCAAGGGCGGCGATGCATAGACCCTCTTGGTGTGAGGGAATGACGAACACATCAAAACCTCGCATCACTTGCGCCAAATCGTGGCGATTCAACGTGGGCAGACAACGGGTGATATCGGCCAGACCTCTTTGCTGAAGATGCATCTGCAGTACGGTCGTATCCATCTCACCAACCAAATCGAGTTGAACGGGACGCCCAGCGGCCACCAAAATCTGGACAGCATCTAGGAGGAGTTCGATGTTCTTGCGGGGGTCGGCATAGCGGCCCGCGAAACCTACCTTCCAAGGCTGAACGCAGTCCGGTGCCGGGGAAAAGATGGAGCGATCGACCGGCATCAAAAGCACTCCAGCCATCGGACGGCCGGCAATTGTTTCAAGGGCCCGGGAGGTATAAGGACTTAGGGCCAGGATGCGGCCCTCGGGCGCCCTCAGAATCTGGCGTTCAAGGCGCCGTAACACAGGACCATTAAGCCCCCGATCCAGAAGGCGCCGCGGCAAAGAAAACCCCCGCACCCTTTGATTCCGGTCAGCTTCCCAGGGCGTCGCCACCCAAGCTAGAAAGGGCAGTCGCAGTCGAGCATAGGGGGCTGCGCAGAGGGGGTTGCCGGTGACACTGAGATGAAAACGGCAACCGTCGATCAAGGAGCGCCAATGGCGCCTAGGCAGATAGTGAGTGAATTCGAGCTCTGGCAACCAGGCCCCGAGTCCGTGGCCTTGATGCCCTTCGTAAACCAAACGACGCACAAGGCCGGGCTGTCGACCGCTAGGCAGGCCGTGGAGGGGAACAGAAAGGGACGGCTGACGGCTCCAGGGTTCGTACCAGGCGAACACTGGCTCGATGCCGAGATCCATCAAAATTTGGGCCATGCACAGGGTCATGGTGGGAACCCCGCCATCAATGGGCTCGATGGTGCTGATCAGGGCCTTGGGGCGACCAGGGTTGCGGGTTTGCTGCTCTCTGGGGCTGGTCTGCACTGCGTATGACTCCAGGATGGGCATCACGGTTTCAGCCAGGAAAACAGCTCCCTGTTGTCACGCACCCAGCGAATCAAATCACGAACGCCGTCACTGACACCAATTTGTGGACTCCAATGGAGCTGGGCCTGGGCCTTGCGGATGTCGCAAACAAAGACTGGCTGGTCGCCAGGACGGGAAGCACCGGAAAGGGGATTGATGCTTATTTTGAGCTCTTCTTCCAAAAAGCTAAGCAAATCACGAAGGCACAGGGTGTTTGAAGGACCGCCACCAATATTAAATGCCTGGCCGCTGACCTCTGCTTGATGGTCCCAAGCGGCTTCATAAGCACGGGCTAAATCCCTGACGTTAAGAACGTCCCGCGTCTGCCAGCCATCACCATACAACGTAATTGGACGATCAAGTAGGGAGGCAATGCTGAACCAAGCCACCCAACCCTGATCCTCAATTCCGAACTGGCGTTGCCCGTAAATACACGACTGGCGAAATGCACAGGTTCGTAGGTCGTAAATACGGGCGTAATCAATAGTGTATTGATCAGCAACTCCCTTCGAACAACCGTAGGGCGAATGAAAATCAAGAGGCTGGGTCTCTGGAACGCCTAGGGGCAAGTCCCGGAAAACATAACCATGCTCTCCGAGTTGGACAGCCACAGATTCCATGCCACCATAAACCTTGTTGGTCGAGGCGTACAAAACAAAGCACTCTGGGGCATGGAGACGGATAGCCTCCATAACGTTAAAACTGCCGAGAGCATTTATCTCAAAATCTTCGCGCGGATCGGTGTAGGACGTGGTCACCGCAACCTGGGCAGCTAGGTGCAGAAGCATGGATGGCTGCATCTCTCTCACCACAGTGGCGATGGCTTCTGAATCGCGGATGTCGACGCGATGGAAGCCTATGGCGGGATGTTGGGCGAGAAGCCATTGCAGGTTCTGGTCCGTGCCTCGGCGGGAGAGATTATCGAGGACGGTCACATCCCAACCCAGGGCAGCGAAATGGAGGGCAGAGTTGACACCGATGAAGCCGGCGCCGCCAGTGATCAGGATCGAAGGCATCGATCAGTTACGAAGGACGGGGGAGAAGGAGATTGGGACCAGATCAGGATTGACACCCTGATCGTGGAATCAGGGAGAGCGTAAACGGTTGGGTTGATCGAAAACCTTGGGATCTGGATCTCGGCGTCTGGCCCTGGTCTCCAACAGCATCAGCTTGAGCAGAATTTCGGCATAGCAACGTTGAAAGGCATAGGTCCAGCCTTGCCAGCCATCCAGAATGCCTCCATTCACGAAAAGACACAGCACCAAGGCGGCCAGAGGAGCGAGTGGCGTTTTCAAGCGCAAACGGTCCGCGATGGACAGTTGGCTCAAGGGGGTGGCCTGAAGTTTTAGTGACTCAATGGCTAAGTAGCGCAATTGGGAAGCCAGCCACCTTTCCAAGGGCTTGCGGTCATCGTGAAGAATGGGGTAATGCAGGCGCCCGACCTTGCCAGGCACATCGACCCGATGACCATGGCCATCATTGCGATATCTGGCCCCAGCAGTTCGATACAGACAAATGCGAGGCGGCAACAAAGTTCCACGCAATGGTTTGCCGGCAATGCAATAACGGAAGGGGATTGAGAAACCAGAAAAAAGCAAAGGCTCGGGTGTACGAAAGCAAGTACAGATTTCTTCGGCAAGGGCCGGGGTGACAACATAATCAGCATCGAGACTAAGCACCCATTCAGACTTGATTAGATCAAGACCGAAGTTGCACTGGTCAGCAAAACTGTCAAAGGGACGGTGCAGGGTAGTTACCTTCGGATCAGATGCCAGTATCTCTAGAGTACGGTCTGTGCTTCCGCTATCGATAACGAAAATATTTGGAACCCATTGGAGCGCAGCCAATGTACGCTCGATATTAGCCTCTTCATTGTAAGTAAGCAACAAAGCCGTCAAGCGGAGAGTAGCTTCTGACTTAGTTGAATTAAAATAATCGCTCAAGGAAACCCCCTAGCCAAAATGGGATTTGACTTTTGCTGTTGCATTCTACTGTAAACAAGAACTGGAACTGACAAAATCGAGCCAACAGAAATGCCCAAAACGATAAGCACAAAGGGATCGGTATATAACTGAGCCGCAGAAAAGAAGAAAACAATATTGGCAAGTCCAAATGATAGAGTACCAGTTATTAAGGCAATGTCCTCAGAAGGCAGAAAACTAATCAACTTAAAATTGCGCCACAACATTTGCAAAGAAACAAGAAGAATCCAGCCTATGAGCAAGATTCCAGGAATACCAAGCTCTACGACTAATCTTCCCCCTCCCCCTTCGGCGACAAACCCTAAACTTCGTATGGCGGAACGGTCGGCACCAGCATTGAAATTACCTAGGTTTGTTCCTGCCCCCAAGCCCAAACCAAGTCCACCGCCCACTTCAAAACCTCTCAGCAGTGCAGACAGACCCTGAGACTGAACACGTTCTCCAATTCCATCCGCAGAGGTGGTGGCACGATCGAGAAAAATATCAAAATTTGAACCAAGCATATCTAATAACAGCATTGAAACAATAGCAAAGGAAATTCCAGCCCCTCCCAAAACTGACATAATGATTCTCTCGCGCGATGCAGGGCTTGCTTGACGGCTGAAAATCAACAGGTAAATTCCAAGAAATGCAATAATTAACACCTGGGACTTACGGCGACCGGTCGTAACAGAAAGTACGGCAAAAACAACAGCTATAGATATATAAAGTATCTGCCAGCCAACATTGCGATCCGAAAAGGTTAAGATAATACAGAAACAAGCTGCAGTCGCTAAGTGCCAAGAAGCAATTTCGCTAGTTCGCCACAGCCCCGAAGCACCAGACTTAGACCCACCTTCAAAAGTAATCAAAATACCCGCGCCCACCTCTTCAAAAGCCGGAATATCAACCCCACGAAAATCAAGTAAAACAGTAAGAGCAAAAATGGAACTCAAAATTAAATAGACAATGATAATTCTACGCAAAAAAGGCAAATCACGGCCTATGTGAAATCCCACCCACAGTGCAATCGCAGGAGCTACATAGAAAGATAGCCCAATAGCGACAAGGCTAGGACTACCAAATCGCGCCAGTGAGTTTGCAGATTGAGCTAATAATAAAATAACAAAAGGTGGAACAAGGTCCAAAAGTTGGGGAGAAGTCCAAAAAAGATATCTAAGATCAAGCCGACCACGCTGTTGATAAATAAATAAAACACACATCAAAAATGCAATTAGCACTAGCCCGACCATCAAGCTGGGCTGACCCGGGGTCAACTTACGGATAGGGTCTTGACAAAAACCAATTACAATCATCCATAAGATTCCAGTCTTCCAATCATCGCTAAGCAGAGATAAAGTAAGTCCCGAAAACAGGATCAGCAGAAGAAGTATCGTCATTGAATGGCAAGAGGGTGAAGAATTTGCCGATAGCGAGATTCAAGTTGATCCGCGACTGAACTCCAAGAAAAAGTGGTTTCCGCTAAGGATCGAGCTGCCATTCTCATGGCTGAACTGGGGCCCTGGTAGTGCTTGAGTAGAACCTTACAGAGAGATGCAGGATCGCTGGGACAGACTAAGCCGGCTCCGGCACCCACAATCAAATCTGCAACAGCCACCTGGGGGGAGACGATCACAGGAGTGCCTGCCGCCATTGCCTCTACGACAGCGATGCCGAAATTCTCTGCTGCTGATGGTAACAAAAACCAATCGGCCTGCTGCAACAAAGAAGTCTTAGCATCACCTTGGACATGACCCAACCAACGACAACGGTGAGAAAGATTAAGCTGACCTGCTAATTTTTGAAGGCTTGCTAAGTAAGCGGGCTCACCAGAGCCCGCAATATCAAGCTGCCAAATGCCCTGAGGGTAATCCGACTGAAACAAAGCAAGGGCCTTCAAAAGCACTTCCAGTTGCTTTTTTGGATGGAGACGAGACAGGAATAAAAGACGAAGGCCCTCCCTCTTAGGTTTGGTTTGCGGTAGAAGGGGAGGCAGGCGTACGCCGAGGGGAAGAACTAGAGAGGGGAAGGACTGGCTAAATGCAGTAAAACATTCATCCCGCTCTCGAGTAGTCGTAAAATGCAAAAGGCTTGCAGCATCTAGATTACGTCTCTCTACCAGTTTAAGCATAAACTGTTTGCGTAGTTTGCTTTGAGCAAGGCTCCAAGGACTGAGCTGACCAATTGTCCTCAACAGATACGGGATACGGGCCCGACGGGCGTGCATCATGGCAACTGTAGAGGGGTAAGAAAACAACGCATGGACATGGATAAGATCAAAGTTACGTATGTTACTAGGAAGCCATCGATTTAAGCGAGAACTAAAGATGTATTCTTTCAAAACCCCAATTGGCGGATTCCAACGCGGAAAAGCGAGAACGGGCACCCCAGCATAAGTTGTCCAAGCCCCAATTGGCAAATCTGTCAACAGTGACTCACAATCGTCATTAGTTGTCAAGATGGAGGCGTCGACTTGCCGCAATCTCAGGGCATTCACCATCTCAATCGCTGCCTGACTCGGTCCCCCACGGCGAGGGCTGATGGAGGGAATCACATGAAGAACTTTGAGGGCCTGGGGGCCAAAGGATGACAAGGTCATCGCCGGCATCGCAGCAGCAACAGTCCATTGCGAATGCCCTCTGCAGCAGCCTCAGTAGTGTATTTGGTAAGCACCAATTCACGGGCATTGTCTCCCATGCGCGCAGCCCGTTCGGGGTTTGCCGCCATGGCGATCAGACTTTGGGCAAGGGCTTTCGGATTTGCACAAGGCACGACATCACCCGTGACTCCGGGATGGACCAGATCCTCGGCGCAGCCAACAAGATCGCTGACAATGGCAGGAAGGCCACAGGCCATTGCCTCATTCACAACAAGCCCCCAGCTTTCACCATGGTCTGACGGGAGCACAAGGCAATCACAAACGGCATATGCACTAGGAATCTCGGATTGATTAAGAAAGCCCACGAATGAAATAGGCAGCTTTAAAGCCTCAGCTCGGCTGCGACAACTAGCCTCCATCTCACCAGTCCCGACCATGAGGAGATGCAAAGGACGGCCCTGAAGAATACCTTGAGCCTGGACCAAAGCAAATGCGTCAAGAAGATCTTGAGGTCGCTTTTTGGACTGAAACTTACCCGCAAAGAGGAAACAGAATGCATCCGATGGGATTTGCCATCGACTGCGTAATTCCTGAGCTTGAAGGCGAAATGTGGCGGCCTTATCTACAAAATAATTATTATCAACAAAATGGGGGGAAGACACCATTCGTGAAGGCGGAATGCCATTAAGTTGGCACCAACGAGCATTGGCAGAGCCAACCGTAAGCACCCCATCAACCCCCTTGAATAGTACGGCATAAATCAAATTTAGAATCCAGGATCGAGGGCGAAAATCATTAGAATCCATCCTTAACAAGACTGGTATTCGCCTTAGTTTTGCTGCCAGAAATAACTGAACCAGGCCTAAAAAATGCCACCCTGTCAAGAGCAAAACCTTAGGACGATCACCGTGAGGTCCCCAGCCCAGTTCTTTGCCTGGATGACGGAGCCAAACGCCGCGGTAACCACTGGTAATGCCGAGACCGCGACCACTGGTGGCTTGATGCCAGCGATAGCCGTCCAGCAGAGGTACATCCCAGGTAAAGGCTTTGCCAAAACCCAACCCTTGGGTTTTGGCAGAAGGCAAGGTGAGATAAAGCACATCGGCGTCAATGACGGGATCGTCACTGAGCTGCCGGAACAGGGGTGAGTGGTATTGGATCGGATGACTGCTGGCAATCAAAAGACGGGTTCGCTCTGAAGGCAGCAGGGCCGGGCCCCTGGAATGAAGATTTAGGGCCCAGAAAAATCCGCGGATCTCGGCCAACAGGGTCAGCGGGATCCACCAAGGATGACGAAGATGATAACGAGTCCGCACCGATCGCCCCAGATCAGCCAATGAACCTGCCAAGGCCTGGCTAAAAGATTGGGTGCAAAACCGATAGTAGTAACGACCGACGGCATGATCGGGCTTAATCGTTGAAAGATGTTCTCCATAACTGCGCGTTCCACCCCGTTCGGTCTTGAGATGGCGAATCAGGGCTGAGGGCTCGTAACGAACCGGAAAACCTGCTTGACGCCAGCGAAAAGCAAACTCTGCCTCATAACGATAGGCAACGCGCACAAAGTTATCGTCAAAACCACCCAATGACAATGCCAGCTTTCGTGGCAAAGAAAAATTGCAACCAATAAAATCAAGGCACTCACGAGGCTGAAGTGTATTGAAAGTGAAGGGCTGTTTATCCTCTGGCTCCGGTTCATCCGTATGCCAAGGCTGAATGACTCTTCCAGCTAATAAAGCATTTGGAGTTCGCAGCCCAGCTTCGACATGAGCATTGAGGACACAGGGATCAGGAATAATGTCATCATCAAGAAATAGCACCCTCTCTCCTATCGCCTGTTCAAGGGCCACATTCATGGCCATGGTGATGGAGGGCCGCTGTAGCCTTAACCAACGCAGCCGTCCCTGCCGCTGCCAGTCGCTTAAAGCCGCTTCGGTAGGGGCATCGTGCTTCGGTGTCTGATCGACCAAAAGAAGATCAAAGGTTGGTGGATCGAGGGCCAAAAGGGCCTCAATCGTCTCCACTAAGACCTGATCGCGGCCGTAACTTGGAATGGCGACGGTGAGATTCATCGCAGACTGAAAAGTTTGAAACGGGCCTTCATATGGAGTGGATTGAGGTCGAGAGCCTGCCTGTAATACTTGGCGGCTAACTGGGGATGATCTTTCTGAAGGCAAGCGGCTATAAAATAAGCGCCATTCGCAGCCCCTTGCCGCCGCCCTTTAGCGGGCGAATTCTTGCACTTGACCGAAAGGGATTCAGCCTTAGCCAACCACGAAGATTCCGATAAACCCTGGCGGCGGGCATGGGTGAGATTAACAATATAGGAATGAAATTCCTCTTGCTCTTTACGGCGGGAACCACTAATGGAAGAAGAAGCCACCGTGGCTTCATATAGAATATGAGGTACAATTCTATGGCGACCTAACTCAACAAGCCTGGTCCATAAATCAATGTCTTGGGCATAATGAAAAGCAAGTCGATATCCCCCTACTTGCTCGTAGGCACTTCGGAGCATCATTACTGCACCGTGATGAGCAGGACCAGTCAAACCATCGGCCAGGGAGGCCTCATCGGGCTCGTTGACTGTAAGTGTGGCACCTTCGGGCACCAGCAGACGCACAAAAGTGGAGCAAAGTGACGCTTCGGGATCAGCCTTAAGACAGGCAACCTGGGCTGCAAGACGACCTGGTAGAGACCGGTCCCCAGAATCTTGGCGGGCAAGGTAAGTCCCACGGGCCAGCTGACACCCTTCAATCAAGGAAGCGGTAAGACCACGCCCAGATCGCTGCAGCACCACCAAACGCGGATCTCGAGTGGACCAGTCAGCAAGCAGTTCGGCAGTGCCATCTGTGGAACCGTCATTGACGACGATGATTTCAAAGTCCACTCCCTGCTGGGTGGTCAAGGACTCCAGGGTATCAGCAAGATCAGGTCCACCGTTGCGGACGCCCATGACCACAGACACCAGGGGGGATTCAAGCATCAGCTGCCCCTCCGCAGCGTTAACAATCTATAACCGGAAAGGATGAGTCGTGCCGCATTCGACCAACCCCAAAGATTCCCTAGAATGCCATAGATAAGATAATCGGGGCCAATTCGACGGACAGGCGTCGATGCACGTCTGGCCAAAGTAAAAAGGTCCTTGGAGGCACTTTCTAATCCAGCCAAACCACATTGGCGACTCAACAGAAAAGCCGAACGGGCGAAATGGGCCATTTCGGGCTTGCGCCTGTCCATTCCAGCTGCAATCGCTGATAGAAAAATAGATTGGCGAGCTGAAGCACGATCAAGAAGTTTGCGGGGATCCTCTGTACCACCCGTACTGAGATGCTCTGAAGCCAAATGGATACGCCTAACGGAAACGTCTTCGTTCACCCAGCAAAGAGAAGCCCCAGTTGCACCCGCACGGGCGTCATACTCCCAGTCCTCCTCATTGAGCCAAGCCCGCCAAGGGCCAATGCGTTCGAGCAGACTCCGCCGGTATAGGGGGCTACTCGTGGTCCACCAACGTTCAACGAGCAACAACGGGAATAAATGCCGATGGAACCGTCCGGTCTGGCGCATAGGACCAACACGTCGGAGCGGTTGGTTAAGATAATTTTCTTCATAACTGCGACCGTAGCAAATTTGAGCCTCTGGATTAGCTAGCAGTGCAGCAACCTGGTAACGAAACTTTTCAGGCAGTAGCAAATCATCGCTGTCAAGAAACTGTACGAAATCCCCCCTTGCAAGCTCAAGACCATGTTGTCGAGCCGGTCCAGGACCAGCATTTGCCTGACGAACCACCTTCACCAGGTCGGGCCAGCGACGAAATAAATCAGCCATAACATTGGGAGTTTCATCAGTAGAACCATCATCTACAATAATGATCTCTATGGGTCTGTAAGTTTGGTTAATAACACTATCAACAGAATCGATCAAGAGACTAGCCCGGTTGTATACGGGAATCACAGTGCTAACTAGCGGCCCGCCATGGACGATCTCTCTAGTCAAAGCAAGGTCCCTCTCGATGAGTTAAGAGCCGCTATTCGATCCCCAGCAGAGCGTTGCATGATTTCTCTACATCGAAGAATGTTGGGGTTTTCCAAGTCATCCTTAAGCGGTTGACTGCGGTGCCAAAGATGGACAATTGGCTCATAACCCCAAATCCAAGTGGGAAGCGTGAGGCAACGATCCCAAAACTCATTGTCTTCTCCGCCCCAACCAACAAAACCTTCGTCCATTCCTCCAATAGCCTCAAAACCCCTGGCACTTATGGCCATACTACCACCAGCCTCAAGGTTCTGCACGATATAATCAGGAGGCAAAGTATCATATCCCACAAGTCCTTTCTGGACGTTTTTACTATGGCTCTCAGTGAGATAAAAGATATAACGTTTAGGATTGATCACTTCATACCCCCTCCCGCGGCGCTCAAGAATGCGCCGACAATAACCGGCTGGCACCAACATGTCATTGTCATGCAACAACAAAGTCGTACCCAAGGCCTTGCGAGCGCCTACATTGAAAGTCTGGGATCGGTTATAGGGTGCTGAAGCTTCCGCTAATGGGGCCATGACATGGCGGACCCAGTCCGGTAAATCGTTGGCAATCTCGGAGACAGCCGCCTGCTCAATCACAAGACACTCAAGGTGGACATCCTGCTGGGCTGCCAAGCTGGCTAGGGTCGCTAACAGCAGTGGCAGTCTCTCGCGGCCGCGATGTCCGATCAAAACGCTGATTTCCGGAAGCGATGGGGAGGCAGGCCGGGTTGGAGCGCACCTAATCGGAGCGTGCTCAAGGCAGCGACGCAATAGCCTCTGACCAAGATTGGGTTGGAATTTAGGGGCATGCAACCTAGAGGTATAGGGCCAACGGCAGTAGAAACCTGTGCCATCAGGCGCTCTTTCCAGGCGCTCCATGCGATTAGTGAGAGCTAGGTACTCAGGGGTAGAACTACGCAGGGCCCTCTCGTAACGCCAACGGTCCTTTAACCAAACGCCTAGTTGTTCACGCATGGGATTCAAGCTGAGTGGCCCTGGAGAACAGACGACTATTGTCACCGGCTCCATGCAGGGAATGGGGCCATTCGCTCCCCGCTGAAAGATGGCGAAAATTGAGACCAAGAAAACGGCGGAGGTACTCAGCCCTTGTAACACCAAGCCAGCTATCAAACCTTCCACTGGGAACAGTGGCCGAAAATCGCCCGAACCCGGCGTAGTCCAAAGGCAGGGGAGGAAGTTCCATGCTTATACTAAAAACTTTTAGCCAGGCTGCCAAAGAAGCTGAATCCGAATACCGATTGCGAACCATCTCGAGAGCTGAGTCAGCCAAAGACGCTCGCAAGTTGGAATCGAGGAGCTTGGCAAGTGCCGAGGCTGCCGCTTCGCAGTCACCTACAGAAAACAAAAGGGCAGTTTGCCCATCTTTTAGGGCCCCTTCAGCTCCGGAACCCACATAACGACTGCTCACAACTACAAGACCAGCAGCGATGGCCTCCCAAGCCACAATCGGGCCCGTTTCCCAGCTAGAAGTGATCAACAACACGTCACTCTGATCATAAACTTGATGCTGAAGTTGATGCCTATCCAGGCGACCCAGCCAGCGTACCTGGTCAGTACGAATCCAGGGTTCAAGCTGTTCCCGAAGGCTGGTCGCTTCAGGGCCATCACCAGCCAAGGATAAACAAAATGGAATAGAGATGCTATCCAGCCGCTTAAGTATTGATACAAGATCATGAACACGCTTTTGAGTTTGCTCAAAACGCCCCACCCAGGCAATTCGCAAAAGATCATCCGACATGGGCAGTGGCAACTTGGGTGTTGACATTTTGACACCGTAAGGAGCGTACAAAATCCTTTCATTTGGTATTAATGACTCCTGGGCAACTAAAGCACCAGTAAGCTTGTTCGTAACCACAACTGCATCAATAATAGAGCGAAACTGACGCAGATCTTCGAGATAATCAGCCTCAATGGCATGAAGCGTGATAATCAATTTCCCAACCAGGCCTCCAAGTAGCCGTAGCCTTGCTACTGCAGGATAAAGTGCCGCTATATTGACACCGACGATCAATTCAGGCTTAACTAAATCTATACAATTTAGGATGCACTGAATTCTACCTTCCTGACTACCTGTCGGATTTCGCAAACTAATACAAGCCAACTCGGGATATGCTTTTCGATAAGATTCAAAGCAATGAAACACTCCGTCCGGTACAGCAACAGTAACATCATGACCCTCTCGCCTGATACCTGGCACCAGATCAGCCAGCCAGTCTTGCACTCCGCCGAGGAGGTAAGCAGAGGGGGCAAAGAACAGGATCTTCATGAAAACTGGCGATCTGGGAAAGACAAACCCTGTTGAACTTGAAGGGGCTTTAATGAGGACAAAGAGACAGGAGAAAGAGGCTTAATAGGTTTAACAAAACCACGAATCTGCTTAATATAAACCCCTTCGCCGTCAGAAGATATAGCCCAGAGACGATAAAAACATTCCTCATTGGCGGTCGTATATTTACCCCAAGTACGGCCTGAAACATCGTCAAACGAAGTGTTCTTAGGTTGATGATTGCAGTGATGCAGATAAGGGCAAAGAATGTTGCTAATTGCGACTCCCGCAAGACCAGAACGGGCCGTGTAATCCATATCCTCAAAGCCTATTCCCAGAAATGAAGGCTCGAAAACGCCAACTTTATCAACAACTTTAGCAGCAATAATAAAATGAGACCAGGTATCATTTAAAAGGGTAAGACTAACGTTATTCCAGTTAAACTTTTCCGCCCAACGCCTGATCCAAGAATCTACACGTAGATCATCATTCAGGATCCAAAGAGGTTTAGTCCCAGCTGCCTGCAGCATTTCATTCCATAGAGTTGTCAATCCACACGGGCGATCATGAAGCACAAAAGTATGATGCGATGGAGCCTTATCACATAATTCCGATTGAAGCCTCGTAAGGTACTCATGCTGCTTATGTGAATCCGGGAAACCATTAACTGTTACGACGATCGGGACATCAGGAAACAGATAAGAAAGGGACTCATAAAGAGGCTTAAAATAATCATCATAACGCTCGACGTAGGTTGTAATACCAATAACAAATTTTCCGCCCAAAGCAAGCCGGTGAGGCATCAGCTTAATAGGAATGAGTCGTTTAGCGGCGTGAACACTCGCCAGGCAAAAACGATATAAGTAAAAATTAAAGTTGGGCTTAGTCATGGTAGAAAAAAACAAAAGCAACTAGAAACGTTCATGGTTGCTACAGGGAATCGATCGCTCTGCTTAAGGCTGGGAATCGATCGG
This sequence comes from Cyanobium sp., assembly GCA_044352805.1. Classification (GTDB taxonomy): domain Bacteria; phylum Cyanobacteriota; class Cyanobacteriia; order PCC-6307; family Cyanobiaceae; genus Cyanobium. The sequence continues at coordinate 9,540 of JBILDB010000001.1, read as the reverse complement.
TAGGCATGATGTAGTCATGAAAGCAACGTCTACAGTTCTCGCGCATCTGGGTGAGGTTAGAACTAATATATGAGATGGCCTCCAGAAACTCTGTGTAATCAGAAACAACTACACCACACTCATAACTAGACACAAAGGCAAAGCTGTCCTGCCTACTACATATAACCGGAACCCCCATAGCAATAAACATACACAATCGATTCGAGCTGATTCCCATTTTTTGGAATTGTGGCGCTTGGTTAGTATATATGGCCAAGCCAATGTCGAAGCCAACAGCAGAGCGCCATGCCTCATTCCAGCTAAGCCGATCACGCTGTAGGAAAACACGGTCTATAGAAGGGATATTCTCTAATAGAAAAAGAGCGAGTGGATCAACTCCCAAGGGTTGAATTACCGCATACAGTTCAGGACGATCTTGAAGTGCTTTAATAAGCCAATCCGCACCTGCTGTCAAATTGAAGCCCCCAGATGATGCAACTACAAGTGCCTTATCAGGAATCTGCCAATGTTGACGAAGTTCTTTTCGAAACTCACCTGACGGATCTGGAGGTTGATGAAAACAGCCTGGATACACAATAATTTGGGATTGAGATGATAATGGCACGTATTCACGAAGCAGCGAAACTCGCGATTGATCATTGACTATATTAAATTTTGCCTTTTTCATGGCCCAGCGACATAACATTTTCCATCTTTCTGAACTATTCCCCCTATAACTACCTGCCTTAATTTCGTCGGCCAAAATAAATGATTTCTTTTTGAGTATATATGCCAAAAGACCTACGACAGCCAAAGGCTCTTCACTCGTTCCAGAGATGCAACTGACACTCCACCAAAAAGGCTGGAAGATGACTTTCGCAACCCAACGAAATGAATAACTAGCAGTATGGGTAATTACCCTTGGGCCATACTCTGTAGATGAAGATGTCAAATTAGGAGAAAAGACATGAACTTCATAACCACTAGAAATTAGTGCTTCAATTATGGCGCGATTGGGAGGCGAATAAAGAAGTTCAGGAATCAAAAGAAAGTGGGCAGCTCGCTTAGTCAACATAGCCATCTAGAAAATTGGATCGGTTAAGAAGAAAACATGAAACACAAAACACTCAAAGGGCCTTTGGATAGCGACGTATGTTCATATCAATAGGTAAGTCTAAACTATTGTGCTGATAATCAGACAAGAATCTGATCGTATAGTCATGAATAAACTCTACTGGAAAATCTTTTTTACTCTCAACAGCGGCAATAGAGGTATGGGACTTTGTAGATATTCTATCATACCAATTATGATAGTGGGTGATTATGCCATCAATGCTATAAAAGTTTCCCAGGCCATAGCGCAAATACATCAATTCATCGGACCAAACTGTTGGAGGTTTAGAAGGCCTGAACAGGGGTTCACTAACAACATTAGAAGTTAAGACATTCATGGCGAACCATCGGAATCCGTGTCTTGACAAAGTGGCGGGGATATCATGGGTTACATGATGACCATTAAAATCGAATTCATAGCGAGGGAAAAAACTGTTGCGAGTCGGGAACAAGACCAGATGACGACATTGTTTGATAAGTTTAGTATTAAAAAACATAAATGAACTTTCAGGCTTGTTAAGCCCAAAAGGACGAGTCATGGGACCACAGCCAATATCCTCTGGAGATACCAGCACAACTGACTCATTGATCTTGTCTATACAAAGGGAAGGCCAACGTGGATCAATAAGTATAACGTCGGCATGAATTAACAATGTATAATCAGCCCGCGAGCGATTAATGAGAAAGCTAAGTGCTTGTGGCTGAGTGCATGCCATCTGAATGACTTCAACCCCAAATGATCGCGCAATAGCAACCGAATCATCTGTTGAGTTATTATCTAAAACACAAATGGAAATATCTTGACCTTGAGTAGTCTCAGTGAGAGATCGAAGGCAATGGGGAAGGAATAGTTGACTATTCCAACTTGTTATACCAACAAAAATTGACCTGCTAAAATGATTCATAATAATCTATCAGTGAGAAATGGGGAAAAGATAAAGTCGTTTGAGTAACCGGATAGGGAGACTAGATTCAATAGTCCAAAGCTTAGTCTCTAACTCAAGACTTTTATCTGTGATAGAAGCAACCAACTCCCTGAGTTCATCAAAAAGACCATACTTAGCATATACATAAGCAAGTTCTTGGTTGGTCTTGCTTCGAAACTTAACTGTCTTTGCATCTGGATAATAGCGCATAATGCCCAACTTCTGATCTAATGCGGTGGGCTGGCAACTTGATGAAAATTTAAACCAAAGATCGTAATCCATCAAGAGTCCTAGGCTTTCATCTACCCCACCTACTTTATGCCATAAAGATGATTTCCAAAAACAAGATTGTTGCATAATCCAGCGATCATTCTTCCAGTCAATCAACGCCTCCCGATTTAAAATACGTTCAGGAATAAAGCGTAAAAATTCATCTTCCATAGAAATAACGTCACCAGCCCCAACCAGAAACTCAACATTAGGATCTGAGAAGGCTTTGGCTACTTTCGAAAGTGCTCCTGGTAGATAAAAATCATCAGAATTAAGCCAAGCAAAAATATCACCAGTTGCCCACTGAAATCCCCTATTTATTGCTTGTGACTGACCCTTGTCAGGTGCTGAAGTTACATGAGCCAAATAGGGTCTATAACGGTTTATAACATCAAGAGTAGCATCATTACTTCCACCATCCATGATTATAATTTCATAATAAGGATAATTTTGATTTATAATGGACAGAATTGTGTCTTCAATCGTATTACCTTGATTCAAAGTTGGTATTACAATTGAAATTTTCAAACCAGGGTTGGGATCGCTATGAACTTCTCTTTGGGGAAGCGGTGGCTCTTGAAGAGATAGTGGCGACGGCCAACCATAGAGTGGATTTCTTGATAATCCTTGATGATTCAATGTCATGATAGATTCTATAAATTATGCCTATGCAAATTTTGCTTCCAATAAATCATGGTAAGCAGAAAAGCTAGCGTGCGAGTCCTGTCATTACCTGATTTGTGGCTACTAAGAATTGATGCAACTAAAGTTGGATCAATTAGATCATCTATAGATTGCCGGTTAGTATAAATAAAATCTTGGAGCACAGGATCCCGATACCATTCAGAACTTAAGTCATAACTAATATAGGGGGTTCTTCGCATTGCAGATGTCCAATAAAAGGGTGGAGCTTTCTTAAGCATTCTGTTGGAAACGAAACCATTTTCTTCTGGAAAGTCTAATAATTTAGGCATATTCACATTAATGGCATATCTATGCCAATTAGATCCTAACTTCCATGATGCTGGCAGATTCCAGATTTGATCAATCCAACGACGACTATGGAAGGGAGATCGCCATCGACTGGAGTCCATGTACATTGAGATGCCGTTAGCATAAAAATTAGGCACTCTTTGTTCAAAGTAATAACGGGTTAAACCAGGCAAAAATTTCTGTTTACAATAGCTAGTAAGTCTATCCGCCCGGGAATCAATGCCCTGGGAAGATAGTTGCTCGGTGAATTTACTATGTAGTGAAGATAACTCATGGGGGAGAAATGTCGGATGACGATTGAGTTTCATATTCCAGAATTTCTGAAGTGCCAAATTAGGATTCAATCCTGCCATTATACCTAATTTACCTTTATCAAAATAATACGAACGAGCAAATTCTCCTAAAGTACCAACAAAGAAGCTGCTTTCAGTTGGAATCCTGGCCTTCAAAGGATAGAGGTAGGTATGCCAATGCCAAGCGGTCTTGGTACCATTAGTTAATAATGAAATCCTGGCAGCGTGCTCAAAGAAATCATTAATAGTAATTCTAACTAAATCATGGGATAAACTGTATTCTGATGCAATTGCTTTTGCCGTCCTCACATCGGAGCACTGATCATTGCCCATTGTAATCAAATGGGGCTGAATTCCCTGCTGTAACATCGATCCCAAAATGACCCTGGAATCAAACCCCCCGGACAGGGATAGATAGGGATTATTTCCCGACCAAGTCGACACTTCTAGATTCATAGCACTTACAGCAGCGCTGGGATCTGGACGAAGCGACGGAATTGAGTCTATGTAAGACTTGACGTCTAGATTGAGCTGACGGTTCTTATAGTAAAGACTGGTGCCTGGTGGTACTCGCCTAATCGACTGATGCAATGTTTGATTATTTGTAAGGTTTTCAAGTTGACATAAATCACCCAAGGAAGACCAATTCCATTGCCAAGGTATAGCTGCTTGATTAAGAATATTAATAATTTTGGATCCGTGGTAGAAACGATTGCCATCATAAAGGTAATAGTAGTGCATAGCTCCAACAGGAGAGGTGATAATCGCGCATTCGTTGTCACCTTCCAAGATTAAGACATACTCGCCGCTTATATCTCTGAGCGCCTGAATACCTTGACTTAGAAATAATTCAAGGAGTTCTTGGTCAGAATACTCCGTATAGCCGATTTGCCGCAAACTTTTAATAGTCGTATCACTCATCATGACTTGGATGAATTTTGCGAGAGAGAAATGCCTGGCAAGTTTTTTAACTTCAATGTGAAATTGGGATCGTGACTAATCTTCAAAACTCGAATTTGATTTTAGCAGCATCTTGGTCGAAGCATTAACTACTCAAGTTCGTCCCGAGCGCAAATCCTGCTGACTATACCACGAAAGTTTTCAGCCTGCTGGGGAGAAGGCCTTCAGACAGCCTGAAGAATTCCAGCGTAATGGTGAGGTACAGGCCTGGATGCCCACTAGAATAGAATAACTACAACTGCTGGTGTCGACAACTAGAATCGATATGATTTATCCGAGCAAACAAACTCCATAATGGTTATATTTAATCAGTTTAAAATTGCCATAAGGCCTAGTGTGTTATTCCTGTTGACGGGCTTACTATTGATAAATTCAGACTTAGGACATAACCGCAAGCCCATGATATCTGAATCAATGCCGGCAAGTGGCATTGATTCCAAAAATTTGGCTGTGGTTATCAATGACCAGGATCCTTACAGTGTGGAGATTGGCGCCTTTTATGTCAAAAAGAGATTGATTCCGAGCAGCCAGGTCATTCATATATCCTTACCTACCGATGTCAGTGAATTACCAGTATCTCAATTCCGTTGGATTTTGCGAGATGTTAACAAGAGAGTCCCCCAGCATGTTCAAGCGTTTGCATTGGCTTGGACGAAACCCTACCGCGTTGGCTGCCAATCGATCACCAGCGCCTTCGCCTACGGGATAGAACCTGGCCTTTGCCAACGCTCATGTAAATCAACGCGTTTAAATCCCTATTATGCAAGAGGTGATGTTAATAAGCCATGGGAAGAATTAAAGCTACGTCCAACAATGTTACTGGCTGCCAGTAACATTAATCAGGCTAAGACTTTGATTCGCAAGGGCTTATCTTCTGACGGCAGTGCGCCGGCGGGAACAGGCTATTTAATGAGTACCAGTGATCCCGCCAGAAACAGCAGAGCCTCACTATTCGACGAAACAAAACGAAGTGTTGGCAATAAATTTAAGCTTAGAATATTTCACTCTGATACTTTAAGCAACGCTCAGGATGTTATGATTTATTTCACGGGATTAAAATGGGTAGAAAAGATAAACACAAACCATTTTTTACCAGGTGCTGTCGCTGATCACCTTACATCTTTTGGAGGAAATCTGACAGACACTACTCAAATGAGTGCGTTAAGGTGGCTTGATGCCGGCGCAACAGGTAGCTACGGCACCGTTGTAGAGCCGTGTAATTATACTGCCAAATTTCCACATCCTGGTCTATTTTTAACTTACTACCTTAGGGGAGATTCCCTAATTGAGTCTTATTGGCGTAGTGTCGCAATGCCGGGACAAGGACTCTTTATTGGCGAACCACTCGCCCGTCCTTGGGCTCCAGAAAGCTCCAAAAAATCACAGCTCAGGGGTGGCGTTTCTGGTGCCAAGCCCATGCGTGGGCCAGAATCGTCTCAAGGTCAGGATAGCGGGGACGCCAGCCAAGCTCATGATGAGCCTTAACTGAACTGGCAACAAGTTGGGCGGGATCACCAGACCTTCTCTTGGCCACGTGGGCGAGTAATCCGCGTCCAGTAACCTTCTTGGCTGTTTCAATAACTTGTTGCACTGAATAACCCGTGCCATTACCAAGATTATAGATAAGCGGCTGGGAAATCACCTCTTGCTTTTCTTGTAAACGCCAGATTCTTTCCAGGCCAAGTACATGGGCATCGGCCAAATCCGAAACATGAATATAATCCCTTATACAAGTTCCATCGGGGGTTGGGTAATCGTCTCCAAAGATTTGAAGATAGGGCTCTCGGCCACTCATGGCATCAAGAACCCTCGGGATTAAGTGTGTTTCCGGATCATGATCTTCGCCGATTTCCGCCGAAGGATCTGCACCAGCAGCATTAAAATAACGGAAAATTACGCTAGGTAATTTATAGGCACTTGCAAAATCAATTAACAGTCTTTCTACCATTAACTTACTTTGGCCATAGGGATTTATGGGATTCTGTTTATGATCTTCAGTCATGGGAATCTGTTGCGGCGGTCCGTAGGTTGCACATGTGGAAGAGAAAACTATGGGTATGGGCAATTTGTCTTGTTCCTTGGCCATGGCAAGCATGGCTTCAAGAAGTGTTAGAGTATCACCCAGATTGTTTCGATAGTATTTTGCAGGATCACTGACAGATTCACCAACGTAAGCATAGGCTGCAAAATGAATTACTGCCTCAATGGGTTTGGCTTCCATGCTTGTGCCTCGAACACAAGGGTGATACCCCCGCAACAGAGCTTCAAGCATGGGCCTATCCCCGAGCTGGCCACACGCAAGAGGAACCTTCAGGACTTTCTCGACAATCTCACGATGTCCATAGACGAGGTTGTCTAAAACAACCGGTTCGTGACCGGCTTGGGTAAGGGCGCGAACGGCATGGCTGCCGATGTAACCGGCTCCACCAGTAACCAGGATTCTCACAGGCGTAAATCCTCACCGCGATTAAGACTAGCAACGTAATCGATCACGGTTTGCTTAAGTCCGGTGTCCAAGGGGATCGAAGCTTTCCAGCCGAGGGAAGCCAGCCGTGAAACATCAAGCAACTTGCGTGGGGTGCCATCTGGCTTGCTGGAGTCCCAAGTGATGCATCCGGTAAAACCAACAGCCGCTGCCACGCTTTCAGCCAATTCCTTGATCGACACATCCGTGCCCGTACCCACATTCATAAACTGAATCTCATGGGGATCGGGCTGCCAATGCTCAAGACAGAATAGGACAGCATCGGCAAGATCGTCCACATGTAAAAATTCTCTGCGAGGCGTCCCACTTCCCCAGCACTCCACTGTGGGGGCGGCTAACTTATGGGCCTCTTGAAAACGCCTAATCAAAGCTGGCAGAACATGACTGTTTGTAGAATGATAATTATCCCCGGGTCCATAAAGATTGGTAGGCATCAAACTTATAGCATCAAATCCATACTGAATACGCAAAGCACGACATAATTGAATTCCAGTTATTTTTGCTATAGCATACCATTCGTTAGTAGGCTCCAAGGAACCTGTCAATAACGATTCCTCGCGTATAGGCTGCTCCGCAAACTTAGGATAAATACAACTACTTCCTAAAAACAATAGCCTGCGGGAGCCAGATCGCCAAGCGGATTCAATGACATTGTTTTGTATTTTTAGATTTTCAAGCAGAAAATCTGCCGGGTAGGTGTTATTTGCCTGGATACCACCTACTTTTGCGGCTGCAAGGACGACAACATCAGGGCGATTTTCAGTAAACCATTGAGAAACAGCGTCTGCATCAACAAGATCAACGTCTTGACGGGAAACTGTGAAGATATTCCCGTAGCCCCTTTTCTGGAGACAGCGAACGATGGAAGAACCAGCCATCCCCCTATGACCAGCCACAAAGATTCTGTCTTCGGAACGAAGGAGCGCTGTCATGGGTAAAACATCTGCCATTGGCCGGCCATAAGACCAGCGCAATTATACTCTCTGATTCCGGCACTCCAAGCAAAAGTCAACAGTCGATCCCGATCCAGTCGCTCCCCTAATGGCCGTGATTTAATCAGTATCTTATCTTTCATGCTTCGTTCATTCCAGTTTACGCTCCTTAGGCCCAATCCCCTGTTCTGACCAATCCATTTCTTTTGGCGAACCAGCCCATGGGGCCAGGATCGGCGAATATTTCGCCGTCCTCGGTTGAATCGTTCCTGGTGGCACTAGATCCACGACCATTTCAGCCAAGGACTTTACGGCCCCAGGCTTTCCCCGTAGGGAGCGAAGGTCATCGCGCATGAGCGCCAGCTTTTCCGGGTGTCTAAGCCACTGTGCCGCTTCCGCAGCGATACCAGCAGGGGTGATGCAGCCCACATGCTCTGGAACCACGCTGCGACCTGCTGAGATATTGGGCCAGGCGAGAAAACCCCTATGCCTCAGACGCCAAGCTGTCAAGGCCACACCAACAAGTCGCCGCAACAATGGCAGCCGTGCCAACAGTCCCATCCAACCGTCCCAAGCCTGCATGACCTCCAGGTGCTGGGTGGGTAGAAGCACCAGCATGGGCAACCCCAGTGCCCCTAGTTCCGCGGTGTTAGCCCCCACCGTGGTCAGGGCAAGCGAGCACTGACTCAAGATTGCATGGGCCGGGTGCTCCTGCACCAAAACGATGGCCTGGCCGCCGGCAGTGCGAAGGACATCACGACCGCTGGGATCTCCACTGCGCTCCAAAGTTGGTTGGCCGCCTCCAAAGTGAGTTGTGATCGAATTGGAGGGTCCGGCAAATGCCATCAGCTCAGCCACGGAGGTGGTTGGGGCCACCGGCAGCAAAAAGCGACATCCTGGCCGCAAACTGGCCAGGCAATCGGCGGTCTGCAGCAAAAAAGGCATCCCCACTTGAAGCTTGGCCCGCTTCGAACCCGGCAAAAGGGCGATCCATTCCCCCTCAGCCAAGGCGGAATCTTCCGTCTGGCCTTTGTCAAGATCTGCCATTAAGTCACCGACAACCTGTGCTCGACTGCGCCAGCGGGGGGCCAGCCGAGACGAGGCCGCAGATCCCATCAGGGCCAAGCGATCATTCCAGCGGGGCCAGCGGGCCACCCATTCGGCGTAGGTGAGATGGCGATAGCCGAGGCGGGCCGCAAGCAGGACCGTCCAAAATTGGTCACCACCTAGAAAAACCACTACACCTTGACGCGGCCAAGGGCCGTGGCGACCAGGCCTCAAAAGCAACCACCAGAAGCGGACGGCGGGTAACACCCGATCAAAAAGTTGCCAACGCCTGGCGACTGAAGCTTCCTGGCCTGTGCCATTGGGACAGGGAACAAGCACAAGGTGCAGGGCGCAAATGGCATGGGGATAACAAGGGCGCAGGGCCCACTGCTCATGCAATCTGAGCGCCAAAGGCCTGACCCAGGTGCTCAGCTCACCGGGCCCATTACTCACCAAAACAATGGCGGCCTCTGCCTGAGAAGACACAAAAATGTCTCGCCGTGGGAGGGTCTGATCAAAAAAATCATGCGGATGGCGAGACT
>JBILDB010000289.1:0-3616 GCA_044352805.1 Cyanobium sp. | reverse complement strand
CTGCCGCCCTTGCTGCCGCCACCGGCTGACCCGGTGCAGGGGCACCCGGGGGATTTGCTGGTGGGTTGAGGGGCCAAAATCAACGGCCCCTTCGCAGGCGCAACAGTGCAGGGCGAAGATTGCATGTCGAATTGGGTAATGACTCAACTCTGCTCGCTACTGCCAGCAGGGAGCAGCCCTTAAGCGGGTGGCCCCCATGCGGGTGGCCTTCATGCCGGTGGCTTACCTGTGCGCGACTGGTTGGGCTGGATGGGCGTGGGCGTGGCTTAGGGAATGAGCGTGGCTTGGGAATGAAGTCTCACGCCAGCCTCCTCGCCGAAGCGATTCAAGGCGCTACAGGTAGCGTCTTGGTCGCCGCTGGCTGGGATGCGGTGCAAAAGCCAGCTTGCCCACGCCAACCCCGAACATGGGCGAAAACTGCCAGGCGTTAGGGTCAGAAGTCGGACTTGATGCAGAAATAAATCATTGGCGCTTCCTGTCGTCGCCATCCTTGGGCGCCCCAACGTGGGTAAGTCCACCCTGGTCAACCGGCTGTGTGGCAGCCGGGAAGCCATCGTGCATGACCAACCCGGGGTCACCCGCGACCGCACTTACCAAGAAGGCTTCTGGGGGGATCGCACCTTCCGCGTCGTCGACACCGGCGGCCTCGTCTTTGACGATGACAGCGAATTTCTGCCGGAAATCCGCGAGCAGGCGGCCCTGGCCCTGGCCGAAGCCGTGGTGGCAATTTTTGTGGTGGACGGCCAGCAGGGCCTCACCGCCGCCGATTCCGCCATCGGTGAGTGGCTGCGGCATCAGACCGTGCCCGTGCTGGTTGCGGTGAACAAATGCGAGTCCCCGGAACGGGGGCTGGCGATGGCGGCCGAATTCTGGAGCCTGGGGCTGGGCGAACCCCACCCCATCTCCGCCATCCATGGCGCCGGCACCGGTGAGGTGCTCGATCAAGCCCTCACCTTCTTGCCCGTCGTTGGTGAAAACGAAAGCGAAGAACCGATCCAACTGGCGATCATCGGCCGCCCCAATGTGGGTAAATCCAGCCTGCTGAATGCGATCTGCGGCGAGAACCGGGCCATCGTCAGTCCCATCCGCGGCACCACCCGCGACACCATCGACACCACCCTCGAACGGGAGGGTCGCACCTGGAAGCTGTTGGACACCGCCGGCATCCGCCGCCGCCGCAGCGTCGACTACGGCCCCGAATACTTCGGCATCACCCGCAGTTTCAAGGCGATCGAGCGGGCCGATGTCTGCATGCTGGTGATCGATGCCCTTGATGGCGTCACCGAGCAAGATCAACGGCTGGCCGGCCGCATCGAAGAAGAGGGCCGCGCCTGCGTGATCGTCGTCAATAAGTGGGATGCGATCGAGAAGGACAGCCACACCATGTCGGCGATGGAAAAAGACCTGCGGGCCAAGCTTTATTTCCTCGACTGGGCACCGATGCTGTTTACTTCCGCCCTCACCGGCCAGAGGGTGCAGGGGGTGTTTGCGATGGCCGCCGCCGTGGTCGAACAACATCGGCGCCGGGTCAGCACGGCGGTGGTCAACGAGGTGCTGCAGGAGGCCCTGCGCTGGCGTTCTCCCCCCACCACCCGCGGCGGTCGGCAAGGGCGGCTGTACTACGGCACCCAGGTGGCCAGCGGTCCACCGAGCTTCACGCTGTTCGTAAACGAGCCAAAATTGTTTGGCGACACCTACCGGCGCTATGTCGAGCGCCAGATCCGCGAGGGCCTCGGCTTTGAAGGCACTCCCATTCGCCTGTTTTGGCGTGGCAAGCAACAACGGGATGCCGAGCGAGACCTGGACCGGCAACAAAACCGCTCGCACTGATGGACTGGCTGCGCCAGCTTCCCATCGGCCAATACGTCGCCGATCCACGGCCCAAGGGGGGCTGGCTGCAACGGCTGGATCCCCGCCTCAAGTTGGCCTGGACCCTCGCCTTCCTGCTGACCCCAATCCTGGCGGGCCCCTTCTGGCGCCTAGCCTTAGTGGGTCTGCTGCTGCTGATCACCCTGGCCAGTGGCCTGCCCCTGCGGCTCTGGCGCCGCAGCCTGCCGGGCCTCATGGGCCTGGCCTTGGCCGTGGGGCTCCTGGGCGCCCTGCTGCCCGCTACTACCACCCCACCGGGCAGCCTGCAACGCCCCCCCACCGAGTTGCGGCTCAGCCCCGGCCCCCCCGGCAGCCCCGCCCCAAGCCGGGCCGGAATGCCCTGGGAAGTGGTGAATTGGGGTCCTCTGAAGTTGGGATCGACCTCCTTGGGTCCGCTGGTCATCACCCGTAAGTCGGCCACCCTCGGCATCAACAGCGGCACCTTGCTGTTCACGGTCATCCACAGCGCCAACCTGCTGCTGCTCACCACACCTCCCGAGGAGGTGGCATGGGCCCTGGGCTGGTTTCTGCACCCGCTTAGCCGCCTGGGCCTGCCGATGGAGCGCCTCGGTTTCACCCTGTTGCTCTCGTTGCGCTTCCTGCCCCTGGTGCAGGAAGAACTGCAAAATCTGCTGCGGGCCTTGGCCACCCGCGCCATCAACTTGCGCTCCCTGGGCTGGCAGGGAGGCTTGGGGGTGGTGTTGGCCGTGGGGGAGCGGCTGTTGGCCAATGTGCTGCTGCGGGCAGAGCAGGGGGCTGACGCCCTGATGGCCCGCGGCGGTCAATGGCTACCCCCCGCCCTGGTGCGGCAGGAACTGCCGGTGCGCCTGCTGCCAACCCTCCTCGGTTGCGCCGGGTTGCTGCTGTTTCTGGTGCTGCGGGGCACCGTCGGCCAACTTTGAGGGTCCCCCAGCGGCAGCATCGATTTCGCTTTGAGGGCGGTGGCCTTAAATGGCGGCACTTAGAGGAAGCACGTGAGCGCTGAGCGCTACCTGAACCACCCCACTTTCGGCTTGTTGTACCGGGTGGCGCCTGCAGGCGAGGGTCGTGATCTCTACGCCACCCTTTATGCCCAGCGCATTTTTTTTGTGGTGACCCTGCAAGCCCGAGGGGCGCAATTTGAGGTGATCCCCCAGATGGATGCCCGCCACTTGGCCGAACAGAATCTCAACCGCAGCCGCCGCGAAGGACCGGAAGAGCATGCCCGCTGGCGCCAACTCTTTCAGCAGACCTTCATCTGAAATCATCCGCTCAAATCCGCACCAACGCCGCCTGCCGCCATGGTTGATGAGCCCCTGGCCACCGCCACCGACCAGCTTGGGGAACGCCTGGGGTTCTTGCGCAGCCAATTGCCCCCCACCACCCAACTGCTGGCGGTCAGTAAAGGTCAGCCCAGCGCGAGGATGCGTCGCCTCGTAGCCCTGGGCCAGCGCAGCTTTGGCGAAAGCCGCCTGCAGGAGGCCAGTCTCAAACAACAGGAATTGGCCGATCTCGGTCCCCTTGATTGGCACTTCATCGGGCGATTGCAGGCCAATAAGGCCAGGGCCGTGCTGCGCCAGTTCGGCACCCTCCATTCGCTGGATAGCTGGGCCCTGGCCGAACGGCTGCAGCGCATCGCCGCGGAGGAGGGCCTCAGTCCGGCCGTCTTTCTGCAGGTCAAGCTGCGGCCCGATCCGGGCAAGACGGGCTTTGGTCCCCAGGAACTGCGGCAGCTATGGCCCCGGCTGGGCCAGTTGGCCCCCCTGCG
>JBILDB010000290.1:0-3616 GCA_044352805.1 Cyanobium sp. | reverse complement strand
CCAGCAGCGGATCGAAAACGGCCCGTAGGTGTGCGATCAGCGCGTCCGGATCGGTGGCACCACTACCCCACCCGCATGGCGCCCTAGGACTGCGCTCGGGGGTCCTGCTGTAGATCACGTCCACCAAGTCGCTTGGCCGTTGCTCTTGGTGAAACTTCGCCAGGCCAGGGTCTGACCGGCGCAGGCCCGCAATTTGTAGTCGAGTGTCTGGTCGCCCTTGAGCTGGCCTTGGAGCAAAATGGAATTTGTTCCTGCAGCAAACGTGACCCTTTGGGTTTCGATCGCGGTCTGAGCCACGCCACCCCCCATCGGGAGATTGATGGCCAGGAGGAATGCGGCACCCAAGGCAAGTGGTGTGCGAATCTTAATTTTGCCAATAATCATGGTAAAATACCTTTCTGGCTTCTAAGAAAGTCGCATTGATCCCATGAATCGTATGGGCGATGATTACTGAATCCACTACCTATGCTAAATCGTTACCAAGAAGCGACGTAAGCAGGGGCAAACTGACGCCAGGAGATTGTCACCACCAGAGCCAGTTTTGATCTCTCAGGCGGCAATTGACCTAATTCATGACCGCCATGACATCTTGGGGCCATCCTGGGCAGCAGATCACTGCCTAGGCGAACTGAATGGTTGCCTATCGCCTGGCCCTTGGCTAGAATCACCCTGGCTGACTGGTCGCTGTATCAGGATTTGGGAAAAATTTAATTTGAATTAAAATCGGTGACAGCGAGCCTAAGAATCAACGAAAGAACTGATTGACAAGCAACGAAAACTCATGGTATAATAACTTAAGTTTTTGCTACTGCTTTCAACAAGTGAAACCTACAGCAAATCTTGAACATGAACCTCCAAAAAGCAACGCTCAAGCGGTAAACTTAGATAAAAATCGCAATCTTCGTAGGCGAAATGGCCGAGCGAAGAGCCGGGAACTCTTTTGCCCGGCCCATCCCGAGCAACGCATCAGTGGCAATGGCCGCAAATATTTTTTACATCTAGTCAAATCAGAGGATCTACGCCTACGGGGCATGAGCGACAAGCGCGCTCGGCTATTGATTCAGTCCTATCCGGTGTTGGTGTTGAGCAACGAATGGCTAGAAGAGCTATTCTGTCCCCAATGCGGCAGCACCCACTGGTGTCATGTGGTGCGCCACGACCGAGTTGTGCATACCTTGCGTTGGGCTCCTCGGGAGTTGTGGAAACAGGTGGCCCATGTGGATCCGTTGGTGGCCAATCCGAGCGTAAGCGAGTTCAGCCGACGGTCGGCACGACGGACGGATGCGTTGCGAAGCGACGGCAAACGTTATTTCGATGTCTGAGGATTCAAGAGCTTTTGGTAGGGGCGCAGAGTGAATTCACATCATCTATTGAGTCATTTTGCATCAATTTTGCGTCAATAGGCTTTCCCAGATCGCAACGAAAATAGGGTGCGTAGCAAGATGCGCAGATCCATGCCAAGCGACCATTCGCGTTGGTAGCGAAGATCGGCCTTGACCCGGCTGGCCATGGCTTCTAGTTCGGCGGTTTCACCCCGCCAGCCCTCCACCTGGGCCAGCCCCGTCATCCCCGGCTTGAAGGAGTGGCGCTGCATGTAGCCAGGGATGAGCTGGCGATAGTGCTCGTTGTGGTCCACGGCGTGGGGGCGAGGCCCCACCAGGCTCATAGAGCCATCAAGCACATTGAACAGCTGGGGGAGCTCATCGAGCGACCAGCGGCGCAGGATGCGGCCCAGGGGAGTGACGCGGGGATCATTGCGGCGGGCCTGCTGCAACCCGGGGGTGGACCCGTCCTCGGTAACAGTCATGGTACGGAACTTCAGCATGCGGAAAGAACGCCCATCCAGCCCGTAGCGGGTCTGGGCGAAGAACACCGGCCCGGAGCTAGAAGTGGCAACCAGCAGGGCAATCAGCAGCAGCAGGGGCGCCAGCAGCGCCAGGGCCAGGGACGCCCCTACCAGGTCCATCAGACGCTTAATGCGGTGGTCGATGAGCGAGCCTTCCTGCCCCCAGAGGTTGATAGTGAAGACATCGCCGAGTTGTTCCGCCCTAAACTGCATTGAGGAGTTGGCCCACCAGGGGATGTAATAGACGGGCTTGCAAGTGTCGCCGAAAAAAAGCAGCACCTGTTCGAGGGGGAGATCGGCTGAGGAGTGGTGACTGAAGTAGATCTGATCCACATTGTGGCTGTTGAGCCACTGGCGCATTTCCGGCAGTCCCCCGGAGCAGGGGAGCATGGAGGGCGGCAGGGGCTTTGTCTCACTGTGGGGAGCTTCAAACCAGGCCTCCAGGCTGAGGCCAGTCCAGGGGAGCTGCTGCAACTTGCGGTGGAAGTCGGTGGCCTGGGAGGGAGTGCCCCAAAAGACGATGCTGAGGTTGTTTCCCCCCCGGAGGCGTTGCCAACGCAGGATCTTCCGGCTGCCCACATGGTGCATCAAAAGCAGGCCCCAGCCCAAGATGGCCCAAAGGGTCATATCCAGGCGGGAGAAGTTGGCCGACAACTTGAGCAGAAAGCCAAGCAGAAGTAGGCCGGTGAGCACCAGGGCCCAGCTGATGCTCACCCGGCGCACCAGGACCCATAGGGAGGTTTGGCGGTAGCTGCGATAAAGCTTTCCGGCGGGAAGAATGAGCGCCGTAAGTAGAAAAATCGTCAGCGATGTGATCGGCAGCGGGACGCTGGAACCGGTTGCAGCCGCCAGGAAGAGGACCGTGATCATGGCAGGATCCAGAAACCGCTGCAGGCGGTGAAGATCCTTGCCGTGGAGACGAAAAAGCCCTCCAGTTGAACGCTCTGGCATAGTGGATTGGATGGGGTCGGCTGAAAAGTTGAAACTGGGGATGCGCATTCTTCTTTACGGCATTAACTTTGCGCCCGAGCCGGTGGGCATTGGCAAATACAGCGGAGAGCTAGCCATCTGGTTGGCGCAGCATGGTAATCAGGTGAAAGCTATCACGGCCCATCCCTACTTTCCCTTATGGAAATTAGGAAATGGCAACAAGGCTATAAATAATAGTTATAGCGGCGAGTACCTCTTGGGCGTGGAGGTGCGGCGATGTCCGCTATGGGTGCCGCGCCGGCCAAGTGGGCTGACAAGACTTGTACACCTGGCCAGCTTTGCTCTCACGAGCTTGCCGGTGCTCCTGGCCCAACGGCGCTGGCGGCCCGATGTGGTGATCACGGTGGCGCCCGCCTTTTTCTGCGCACCGGGGGCCCTGCTACTGCAGCGTTTATGTGGCAAGGGAAGCCAGGGCTGGTTGCATATTCAGGATTTCGAATTGGATGCGGCCTTCGAGCTGGGGATGCTGAAGGGGAAATGGCTGCGGGGGCTGGCGGAGGGCTGGGAGCGACGCACCCTGGGGAGATTTGATCGGGTGAGCACGATCAGCGCGGCGATGCTGCAGCGGGCTCAGCAGAAGGGGGTGGAGAGCAGGCGAACGGTGCTGTTGCCCAACTGGGTGGATCTGGAGGCAATCCAGCCCCAGGGCCCCGCGGAGGCGGCGGCGAATCCCTACCGGCGGGAGCTGGGGGTGCCGGAGGGAGCGGTGGTGTTGCAATATTCGGGCTCGATGAACAAAAAGCAGGGGCTGGAACTGCTGGTGGCCGTGATCAAGCAGCT
>JBILDB010000288.1:0-3628 GCA_044352805.1 Cyanobium sp. | reverse complement strand
TGCATGGGCCCCTGCTGGCCCTTATGGAGGGCGAGAAGGACAGCACTGATGTGCGCTGCAGCTTCGGCGAACCGGCCCGCACCCTGCGGATCGTGCTGCAATCGGTGCGGGATGCCAGTGGCGAAAGCCTCAAGGGCATCGCCATGACCATCCAGGACCTCACCCGCGAGGTGGAGTTGAACGCAGCCCAGAGCCGTTTCATCAGCAACGTCTCCCACGAATTGCGCACCCCCTTGTCCAACATCAAGAGCTACGTCGAAACCTTGCACGACTGCGCCGACAGCCTTACCGAAGAACAGAAAACTGAATTCCTGGGCATTGCCAACGCCGAAACCGATCGCCTCACCCGCTTGGTCAATGATGTACTCGACCTCTCCCGGCTGGAATCGGAACGGGCCTGTCCGCTGGAATCGATCGAATTCGGCTCGGCCATCGAACAGACCCTGCGCACCTACCGCCTCAACGCCCGGGAACGGGGGGTGACATTGGCCTGCCAGAGCGACGACGACCTGCCGCGGGTGCTTGGCAACTGGGATCTGCTGTTGCAGGTGCTCGACAATTTGGTTGGCAATGCCCTCAAGTTCACCCCCAGCGGCGGTCAGCTGACGCTGCGGGCCTACCCCTGGCCGGACCTCTGTCCTTTGCCCGACGCCCAAGCTCACTTGCAGGGGCCGAGCTGCCTGCTCACTTCCCCCCTGCCCCGGCTTCGCGTTGAGATTGCCGACACCGGTTACGGCATCTCCCCCGCCGACCAGGAACGGATCTTCGAACGCTTTTTCCGGGTCGAAAATGCCGTCCACACCGAGGCTGGCACCGGCCTGGGCCTGGCCATTGTGCGGGGCATTCTCGACAAGCACGGCACCCGGATTCAGATGGCCAGCGAACCCGGGGTGGGCACCACCTTCTGGTTTGACCTGCCTCTGGAGTCCTCCGACCTCGATGAACTGGCCCTGCAAGTCGAGCGCCGTGGCAGCGACCAGCCAGCGCTGGCCGCCAGCAGGGCCGCCTAGGCAATGGCAACTTCAGCGCCCTCCCCATCGGCGCCGCTGCGACTCGAACAGCAAAGGCAACTGGCCGAGCTGGGCTTTCTGGCCGGCCCGATCACGGCAGCGGACAACAGGGAATTCTCCCTGGCGACCAGGGATTTCCAACGGCGGGCCCGGCTGCGGCCTGACGGCATCATCGGCGTTCGCACCCGGGCAGCCATAAGCGCCGCCCTGGCCCGCCCTGGCCCGGCTCCTACCAGCTTCTATCGGCAGCTCAGGCGGCAGGGCGAGGAGCTGCAGGCGCAAGGCCTGGCCAATGACGACCACCTGCCCCTGCTGGATCGGGGCCTGGCCGGTTCTCCCTTCGAAGCCTCGGTGCCTGCGTATGCCCGCCACCTTGAGCAGATCCCCCAAGGTTTAGTGCCCTATCCGGCGCCGAGCCCCGGCTTTGGCAGTTATCCCCGCCGGGGTCAGGCTGCAGCGATCCTGTCGGGACGGGATGGTCTTGGCGGCCTGGAGTTTCTCAGCGAGGAGGTGGCCCAGGCTTGCGTTGCCATCGGCAGCTTCGGCGCCGACCAACCCCTGCGGGTGCGTTGGTATGGCCGCCAGGCTGATGGCGTCAATGTGCAGTTCTGGAGTGCCACCAAAATCGCCGCAGCATTGCATGTGCTCTGCCAGGCCAATCGCCGCAGCCCCATGACCCCGATCGGCGACTGCCGGATTGGGCCAAACGAATCAGGCGATTCAGCAGCTGAAGATTTTGGCGACCTGTTCCGCCAGATGGTGAGCTACGAAAAGGATGCCCAATCGCCAGGCCACTCCAATGCCCTGGGGGCCCTGTTCAAGACCCTGGTGAATCCGGGAGAGGCGAACGTGCAGCAATGGCTGCGCCAGCTGACGGCCAACCCAAGCCTGGTGCTGATGGGCCGCTATGGCACACCGAGCTACATCGAAAACGGCGCCCTGTTTGGTCCGGCGGGGGTGCTGGTGGGTTACCGCGAACTGCCCCGCAGCCGCAACTTGGTGAGCGCCGCCGATCTGGTGCGGCTGCTGACCCTGGTGGGCTGGCACCACCAGCTGGGGCCCGATCAACGCCTGGCCGGCGCGCAATGGACCAGCCTCCGGACTGTGGTGGAGGGCCTGGGCCACGACAGCGCCCGTTACATCGATGCGGCCCTGGAAAACCTGGGCCTGGTCGATGCGGTGACAAGCCCTGTGATCCTCTCCAAGCTGGGCTACGGCGCTGAAACGGCAGATCCAGAGATCGACGCCCTCACCTACGCCGCCTTTGCCCAGTTCAGCGACCTGCGCAGCGGCCAACCGAGGCAACGCAGCTTCGCCCTGGCCCTGCGCATCCCCACATCCCCCGGCGCCGGCGTGCGCCACGATGCCCGCATGGCTGCCGAAGTCACCGAAATCGTGCGGCGGGTGTTTGCCGAGGAGTGGCGTTGAGGCCAGGAGAACAACCAGATCAGCGTAAATAGAACAGCATTAATAGAACAGCATTAAGGAACCCTGGCTGCCAGAGTTGGTGCTGGCCAGCCAGGTCGGCTGGTTGATCAGGCTGTCAACAGGTCCAGTTGGCGCTTGCCAGAGAAGAAATCCTCTCGCCAGGCGTCGCCTTTGTCCGCCCAGATCCAATGGTCGGAGCTGAGTCGTGTCGAAAAAAAGTTTAGCTGCTGCAGGGTGATTGCAAAGCCATATTCAGCCGCAATGGCGACAATGTCTTCGGGGGATGCCACCTGGCGAAGCTGAGCTTGAACGGCTGAGTTAAAAGCAGCCAGGGCGGTGAAAAGATAGAACTGGTCGGAGGCCATCGGGAAGGTTCAGTTACCACTTGGCCAAGCTATGGTGATGCGCCGCAGCTCGAAGTATCTGAATTCACACGATCAGATTGCTGCGATGACACAGCTGCGATGAAACTGTTGCGATGACACTGCTGCGATGACATTGCTCCTTGTCATCGCAGCCACATGGGCCCCGAGCCAATGGCCATAGGGTCGGGCCAATTGAGTTAAAACCCTGACCACATCTTGGTCGTTCGAAACCAAGCAGATACATGCGGGGCAGGTGATAGACCCAACCACCAGGTCTCGAGCGTTTCCGATCTATCAGACCACCTCATAAACCTTACCCGTTCAGGCGGCGGAATAGCTTCAACTGAACATCGCCCCCTCCCCCGAGCACTTGACGGCAGCTCGATTCCCGCTTGCATCTCAAGCAGAGACTGCATGTCATGGTCGCCCCTCCGGCCGGGGTTTCAGAAGCGGACTGGTCGTCGTGGCCGGCTGGTGCCCGTCAGCTGATTTTGGCTCAGCAGCAGGAGATTGACCAACTCTGCAACCAACTCACCGCCCTGGCGACCGAGTTGGCGAGCCTGCGGGAGCGGATCGGCCGCAGCTCGCGCAACTCCTCCAAACCTCCCTCCAGCGATGGACCCGGTTTCAAGCCGCCAGAACGCCGCAAGGGCAGTGGCCGCAAACGCGGCGGCCAGCCGGGCCATCCAGGATCCGGGCTGGAGCCGCTGCCGATCGAGCGGGTGGATGAGGTGGTGGAGCACCACCCCGATGTCTGCCGCCGCTGCGGCACGCTGCTGGATGGAGAAGATCCAGACCCATTGCGTCATCAGGTGGTTGATATTC
>JBILDB010000287.1:0-3641 GCA_044352805.1 Cyanobium sp. | reverse complement strand
CCCGGATTGGGAGTGCTGGGAAGGCGGGTAAAACCGCGGGTGGCTCCAACCATGTCGGTGGGTCCGGTGTGGGGGAAACTACGGATCGTCCTGGGGACTCCCTGTAGCAAATCACACAGTTTTTACTAGCTGGTGCGTCGAGGGGAATCAGGGGGCTGCGGCTAGGGCCGCTTTTTGCTGCACTTGCAGCTCGCTGATGCCCGCCTGGGCTAGGTCCAGCATGGCATTCAGTTCGGGGCGGCTGAAGGGCGCCCCTTCGGCCGTGCCCTGGATTTCCAGCAGCCGTCCCTGGCCATCCATCACCACGTTGAGATCCACTGCCGCCCGGCTGTCCTCGCCGTAATCGAGGTCCAGCAGCGGCCGGCCGTCGACCAGGCCCACGGCCACGGCGGCCACCTGCTGGCGCATCGGATTCTCCAGCATTAGCCCCTGGTCCTGGAGTCGCCGCAGGCCGACGGCCAGGGCCAGCCAGGCCCCGGTGATCGAGGCGGTGCGGGTGCCCGCATCCGCCTGCAGCACATCACAATCCACTAACAAAGTGCGCTCGCCCAGGGCGGCCATGTCGAGGGAGGCCCGCAGGCTGCGGCCGATCAGTCGCTGGATTTCCTGGGTTCTGCCGGAGAGTTTCATCAGTTCGCGGCCTTGGCGTTCCGGGGTGGAGGCCGGCAGCAGGCGGTATTCGGCGCTCAGCCAACCCTGGCCCGAGCCCTGGCGCCAGCGGGGCACCCCCTCCTGCACGCAGAGGCTGCAGAGCACCCGGGTGCGGCCGGTGGCCACGATCAACGAACTGAGGGCAAAGCCCATCGGATCCCAGCTGAACGTCACCGGCCGTAGGCCGTGGGCGGGCCGTTGCTGGGCCCGATCCGGGCCGGCAGCGGCAGCTACCAGCGGCTCTGGCGAAGGGCTGGACACGGCGACTACCTAATAGAAAACCGCAGCGTAGGGGTCCAGCCTCCGGGGACCTAGGGCGCTATTGGTGGTGTCGAGGCCGCCTCCCGACCGCTACATTCAGGTGATCAGGGCCCGTTGCCTTCCCCCGGAGCCCGCGGCGCCAGCGCTGTTTACCGTCGCCAGCCATCCCCGTAGGGCCCCATGACCGCGAGCCTCGTCAACCACCGTTTGCCTCAGCGCCAGGGGCCGCCGCCCCACCACGGGGCCGGCGGTGCGATTGGGCCTGCCAGGGCCGACGGGGCCGGCACAGCGGCCCTGCGGCTGGCCCCCCAGGCCGAAGGTTTGCTGCAGATCCACACCGCCCCCTACCGCGGCAGCGTCGCCACGGTGTTCAGCCAGGCCCTGCGGGCCGCTGGCCTGGGCAGCCAGGTGCTGGTGAGCCAGTTTCTCAAGGGGGGCGCCGAGCAGGGTGTTGAAGGCAGCCTCTGGTTGTGTGGCCGTTTGCAGTGGCTGCGCCCCGCCACCCCCCATTGCCTCACGGGTCCCGCCAGCAGCGATGCCGAGGCGCTGGAGGCGGTGCGTCAGGTCTGGGTTTACAGCCGTCAGCGTTTAGAGCAGGGCGATTTGAACCTGCTGGTGTTGGATGAATTGGGGCTGGCGATCGAGCTGGGTTACCTGGCGGCCAACGAGGTGACCGCCACCCTGGCCCAACGGCCCGCCCATCTGGATGTCATCGTGACCGGACCGGCGATGCCGCCGGCCCTGATGGCCCTGGCGGACCAGGTAACCCACCTGCGGCGCTGATTTCCCACCTGCGCGATGCTTAAGAACGACCGCTGGATCAACGCCCAGGCCGCCGCCGGCATGATCGAGCCCTTCCAGGCGGCCCTGGTGCGCCATCTCGAGCCGGAGGAGCAACGCAACCCGGTACTCAGTTTTGGCTGTTCGTCCTACGGCTACGACATCCGGCTGTCGGCCCAGGAATTTTTGACCTTCCGCCATGTGCCGGGCACGGTCATGAACCCCAAGCGGTTCAATCCCGCCAACCTGGAGCCGGCCCCCCTGCA
Organism: Cyanobium sp.; assembly: GCA_044352805.1. Lineage (GTDB taxonomy): Bacteria > Cyanobacteriota > Cyanobacteriia > PCC-6307 > Cyanobiaceae > Cyanobium. The sequence continues at coordinate 1,683 of JBILDB010000287.1, read as the reverse complement.
CCAGGACGAAGACGGCCGCTATTTCATCCTGCCGGCCCACACCTATGGCCTGGGGGTAGCCCTTGAAAAGCTGAAGGTGCCGCCCAATATCACCGTGATCTGCCTGGGCAAAAGCACCTATGCCCGGTTGGGAATAATCGTCAATACCACGCCGGCCGAAGCTAGCTGGGAGGGACACCTCACCCTGGAGTTCAGTAATTCTTCCGGCGCCGATTGCCGCATCTATGCCGAAGAAGGCATCTGCCAGCTGCTCTTCTTTGAGGGGGATCCCTGTGAAACCACCTATCAGGACCGCTCTGGTAAATACCAGTACCAGCCCGAGCGGGTGACCTTGGCGAAGGTGTGATTGGTTGCTTTGAAAATGACGGTGTGCGGATTATTGGATGTAATTTAAAATCAATCTTTTAACTCTGCCAGCCAATGAGCGGAGGGTGAAAATGGTTTGATCCGCTGAGTCTATTGTTTTTTGATAGTAGTGTTGAGTCAAAATATTGACTTGGAATTGTAAGCTTTTTACATTTGAATCGCTGAAAAGTTTCCTGACATCAACATCGAGTTCCTCCAGGCGATTAAGCAGGCTGAAATCAACAATAGTTTTAGGCTGATTGTTGAAGGTTTGAAGATATGAATATTCACTTTCGAGTAGGGCGATTGCCGCATGGGTATTGTTTCGCTGAGCTTTGATGTAGGCGGCCAGTGCTCTTCGACTTGGATTGATAACAATGTAGTCAATCTTTTGCTGGCTAAGCCTAAGGTGTTCTTGGTAGGGTTTGTAATGAAATTCGATGTAGGTGATATTGGTTTCGGCTTCGCCGCTGCCTGCCTTCGAAGTGCCTTCGTGAAAGCCAAAGGCAAGCGATTGACAGGCCCCTTGGGCAAAAAAGCATTTTTTGCACTCTGAAATTTCAGAGTAGCGATTTGGATGGTAAGGGCTATTGACATATTTGCGCGGTATGGTGAGAACTTTTTCATTGCCGATGAAATCGATCAGCGATCTGTCCAAATCATCTCGTGAGCATGAGATTTGGCCATTGACCTTGCAGGCAAGGAATTCATCGCAATCAATTGGGAAATAGAAGTCGTGAGGATTCTCGCGGTCTAAATGGTTGATTAGCTCTGCGGCAATGATGCCTGAGGCGGGGTAGTCCTGGAGCTGGTTATACTTTCTGCTGACGGTAACACCACGGCATTCAGCTGCCTTTAGGGTGGCGAGAGTATGGGGGTCGCTTGAGCCATTGTCGAAGATGAAAATGCTTTGAGCCGATATCATTGCTTCATGGTATCTGAGCCATGGATCTAGAAGAAGGGTCTCGTTCTTCTGCATCATGATTAAGGCGATGCGAAGGCTCATGACGATGGATTCGGAGCTTGGTGGGCCTGGCGGAGTTTGAGTTTAAGACCGAATGAAGCTCGCAAGGTCAAGGCGCCAACCGGGCCTTATGCAGGCGGCTTTTCTCGTGCCACTAGGCAAATTGCGGCGCCCAGGCCACCAGGTGGGCTTCGATCATGTTGCACTGTTCTTGGTCATGGATCGTTTTCCCAGCCCTCCTGCCCTGGCAGGGAAAGCAGCGGGTCCAGCGTGCCGACTGCTCTTGCCCAATTGCGAGGCAGCCGTTATTGGCAAACCTAAAATCGTGGGGTTAAATTTTGGCGGAGCTGATGCCAGCTGTTACGTAGATTTGC
>JBILDB010000286.1:0-3656 GCA_044352805.1 Cyanobium sp. | reverse complement strand
CACCCCCCTCCGACACCAGGGTATGCAGGCCCATTGGCATCGCCTGGATGTCTTCGGCAATGCCCGCTTGCTCGGCCGCCTCCCAGGCCTGCTCATGGGTGATGCTGGCGCCGCCGGCGATGACCTCCAACACCGAACCCGCCAGCAGGGCGCCATTCTGGGTGACCACGCCGATCTGGCGGCGCACCAAATCGGCCCGCAGCCGATCCAGAGCCCGGCCGTCATAGAGAACGGCCCCCTGCTGGGGTTGCTCCAACCCCAGCAGCAGGCGGACCAGGGTGGATTTGCCACTGCCCGAGGGTCCAACGACGGCGACGAACTCGCCACGCTTGAGATGCAGGTTGATGCCATCGAGCACCCAGGGGCCCTCGCTGCGATAGCGAAAGCGCACCTGTTCCAGCGCCACCGCCCCCTCTAGGGGTCCGGGATCCAACCGTTGCGCCTCGTTTTCGGGTGCTGCTGTCAACAGCGGCCGGGCCCTTTCCACCAGCACCGGCAGTTCGAAGGCCCGCACCATCAGGGCGGCACTGCTGGCCACGGCGCCGATGAAGGTGGAAAAGGCGGCAAAGAAACCCAGCAGTTCGCCGATGTTGGGGGCCTGGGGCCCTGAGGGGCTGGCCGCGGCTTCCGCCACCAAGCGGGTAGTGAGGATGAACAACAACAGGGTGCCCAGGTTGGGGATCACCGTTTGCAACAGGCCCGCTTGGGCCGCCTGGGCCTCGAGGCGGAAGCCGGAGGTGATCGCTTGCTGGTAGGGCTGCCACCAATGGCGAGCCGCCGCCGTTTCCACCCCCGCCAACCGCAGTTTGGCCACGCTGGTGATCAGCTCAAGGTTGCGGCTGCTGGCTTCGGCCAGGTCCTCTTCACGGCGGCGCTCCAACCGCTGGTAGCGCCGGCCGATCCACACTGTTGGTAATACAAGAAACACCGCCAGCAACACCGCCAGAGCCGTGAGTTTCACGCTGATTCGCAGCATGAACAGCAGATAGATCCCACTCAGCAACGCCTGCAGGGCACCGCCGCTCAGCAAGGATTGGACTTCCCGCTGCACGGTGGCGATCGCCCCGAAGCGCAGGGCCAGTTCACCTGCTTTGTACTGGCGGAAGAAGCTGTAGGGCAGCTTTAAAAGGTGGTTCAGGGCAGCCAGTTCGAGGCGATTCCCACCCTTCTGCTGCACCGTTATCAAGGTGCGCGACTGGGTCCATTGCAGGCCTACGTTCGCCAAGGCGGCGGCCACGAGCAGCAGGCCCAACTGGAGCATCAAAGTGGTGTCTCTATCGGGTAGGGCATTGTTGGTAAGCAGGGTGTTGAAGGTGGGCAGCAGCAAGCCGAGCAGGGTGCTGAGCGTGGCGGTGAGCAGGGCCGGCCGCAGGGAATTGCTCAGTAGGGCCAGCCCCAGGCCGAGCAGGGCCCCCAGGGCGCCCAGGCCGCCCATCCAGCGGATGGCGCCCACTTCGCGGCCGATCGCCAGCAGAAAGCCAAGGGCCAGACCCAGCGCCGTGAACAGCACCACCATGCTGGCGCCGTGGCTGGCTGGCCCAAAGCTGAACCGCACCAATCCCGTGGCCGAAGTGTCGGCTGATTGCAGGGCCGGGATCACAACCAAGCCCCTCAGAACGGCATCAGGCGGCAGGTCTCGGCGGCGGAGGCGCCGGGGGGGCCGGTCGGGTTGTTTGGGATCGCGCAGCCGGTAGCCGTCGCGTTCTGAGAGAAGCAGCAGGGGACCCTCGGGCCCCATCCAGATCAAATCACCGCAGTCGCGGCGTAGATCACGCCGGTCGAAACTAAGGGGCCGGGCGATCAGATCGGCCTGTTCCAGCAGGGCGACCAGGTAAGCCTGGGGGTCGTCAGGTATCTGCAGAAGGGGTCGCGCCGTGGTGCTATTACGCTCGGCCAACCAGCCCACGAGGCGGGTGAGGGGAGTGATGGAAGCGCTGCTGGTGCTTTGTGGCGCTGTCGTACTGGGCCCCAGCAGCTCGGCCAGCAGGGTGGCTGGATCGGGGATGTCGGCGAGGGGCAAGCCTGCACCTGGTGGGCTGGAACTCGTGGGTTCAAGGGAGCCTTCGGGTGCGTTGGAGCTGTAAGGAGCACCAACGGCTTTGGGCCACTGTTCTTGGGCTGCGGCAGCCGGGTCTTGGGCCGCGGCAGCCGAAATCAGACGGGCTGGCCTGACTACTTTCAAACGCAGCAGCAAACCCGGTGGCGGGGCCGGTAGAGCCGGCAACAGACAGGGGGCATTGATGCAGCGCAGCGTTCGTCTCACCAGAGGTAGTCCTTGCTGATCCAGCTGGATGGCAATCAGCGCGACTTCTCCCTCCCACAACACCAGGCCTGGCTCGCCTGCCGCCAGCGAAGGCCAGGATTGCTCATGGCCTGAAGGAGAGAAATCAGCGGCTGACTTGTGGAGAGACTCGAGGTTTGAAATTGGCCAGATTTGCGAAGTGTTTAAACCTGCTGATTGAAAGAGTGAGGGTATTAATCAGCAGCCCTGCACCCATCCTAACAGCTAATGAACGAAAAACTATGTTAGCCATAACACCACAGATTCATTTTTTTACAAAACTTTGACCATACATGTTACCCCCGCTTCAACATGGCTGGAAAAATGATAATCCCACTAGAAACAAAGTGGTCTGTAATGACCACTTTGTTCGCTGAGGCCAAGGACTCCTTGACTCAACTGTCCCGTTTAATTCACCGGGGGTATTTGCTATAAAAAAATATAGCTACCACTTGAATCCTGCTGGTACTTTCCAACCGCAGAATGTGGTCGGCTGCCTGGCCTTAAGCCAGGCGATAAGCTGAGACTGGGCCTTATTCAATGTGGATGCGGCACCGCCTTGAGCCCGTTCCAGTTGCTGCAGGCTCAATTCGATGGACCCTGTTGCTAAGGCCTCATTCTGAGTCAAGTCTCTGGAGAAGGAGGGGATGAAGACATCTTGAAAGGTTTGGTTGGACATGGTTGTCATTGGGATTGATGAAGCGAGGTGAAAGTGATTCCCCCGCCTCTCTAGAATGGACAAACCTGGCTGACATGGATGTCATCCACCGGACAGATAATTATTAGATTGCTGAAAGTGCGCAGTCACGCTTGTAATTGTTAGCTATATCAATGTTCTTCCTGGGTTTCTTCGAGAAGGTACGAGTAAGGCTGTGGCAGCTCGCCTTTCCAAGAGCAACTGCATCAGCTATCGAAATGTCATCAATCGCCCTCTTGTCGTCGTTCAGCTCCATCACCCCCATTCCTCGGCAAACACCCGCCGCACGATTTCGGTTATTTCGGCGGCCATGCGGGCGTCATGGCGCACGCCGGCGCCGGGGGCCGTGGGGATGCGCAGGGCCAGGGCGAAGCTGCGTTGCCGTGGTTGGCCACTGCGAAGGTCGCTGAATTGGGCAAAGGCGGCGTAGGTGAGGGCGTCAATTTCTGGATCTGCCGTTTCAGCGCCGTAGCCCAGCTTGGAAATAATCACAGGGCTTGCCACCGCATCGACCAGGCCCAGGTTTTCCAGGGCCGCATCGATGTAACGGGCGCTGTCGTGGCCCAGGCCCTCCACCACGGTTCGGAGGCTGGCCCATTGGGCGCCAGCCAGGCGTTGATCGGGCCCCAGTTGGTGGTGCCAGCCCACCAGGGTCAGCAGCCGCACCAGATCGGCGGC
>JBILDB010000043.1:0-11835 GCA_044352805.1 Cyanobium sp. | reverse complement strand
CCAGTCAGGTGGAAAGCTCCAAACCCGAAGCAGCCAAGACCGGCAAGTAGAAGGTGAATCCCGAAGATCTTGGGAAGATCCAAGGCTGGTTCGCCGGTGCGGGGGTCTTGCCAGATCTCCAGGTCCCAGTAGGTCCAATGCCAGATGGCGGCCAGGAAAAGTAGGCCGCTGAAAATGATGTGGGCTGCTGCGACGCCTTCAAAGCTCCAGAAGCCGGGATTGACTCCTGTTTCTCCGGTGATGCTCCAGCCGCTCCAACTTCCAGTAACCCCAAGGCGGGCCATAAAGGGCATCACGAACATGCCCTGACGCCACATGGGGTTGAGGACCGGATCGGAAGGATCGAAAATGGCCAGTTCGTAGAGAGCCATGGAGCCGGCCCAGCCGGCAACCAGAGCGGTGTGCATAAGGTGCACGGCGAGCAAGCGGCCCGGGTCGTTGATGACGACCGTGTGCACCCTGTACCAGGGCAATCCCATGGGGGTCAGGTCTGGGTGTCCCGCAGATCGTAGTTGTTGCTGACCTCCTCCAGAGGGGACCGGTTACGGACCGCAACGGGGAAGGCAATGGGCCCCAACCGGCAAAATGCAGCTTTGGAGGCAGGTCATGCCGGTGATTCGTTTCGTGCGTGAAGGCAGGGATGTCGAGTGTTATCCCGGCGAGAACCTGAGGGAAGTGGCCCTGCGGGAGGGGATCGAGCTCTACGGCCTCAAGGGAAAACTGGGCAATTGTGGTGGCTGCGGCCAATGCATCACTTGTTTTGTCGATGTCGAAGGGGCCGATCCCCTCGCCTTGACCCCTTGTACCCCAGTCGAGGATCTCAAGCTTCGTCGCCGCCCTTCGACCTGGAGACTGGCCTGCCAAGCCCTTGTTCAGCAGTCGCTTGTGGTGCTCACCCGCCCCCAGGTGGGACTCCCAGATCGAGAAGGCATCATGGCTCGGGCCTTGGCAACGCCCCTGCCCCCTGGTCCCTTGGCCTGGCCGGAACCTGATCTCCAGGCCGACCTTGAGGAAGGGGAAGTCGAATCCACTACGAGCGATGAAGCTGGGGAGGGCTAGGACGGCTGGCGGTGATACGGTCTCATCTCATTCTCCATCGCCATGGAAACCAACGATCTCGGTTTCGTTGCCAGCCTACTTTTTGTTTTGGTTCCGGCTGTTTTTCTGATTGTTCTATACATTCAGACCAGCAGCCGTCAAGGGGGTTGAGACCTGCTCTTAGCGCCCAGTTGCAGATCGTCGGATTGATTCCGGCTCCCTAACCAGGAGCACGGGTGCTGGCGCATGCACTCGTATGTAATCGCTGACGGAACTACCTAGCAGACGATCCAAATCCACCAAAGCTTTGGCAACTAGTGGTCGGCGATCCTGGGAGGCAATGACTACCAGATCGGCTTTGATTTCCTCGGCTGCCTGACAAACCGTGCGGCCTATGTCACCGTTCCGGTGCATCGGTATCATCTCTATACCCAAGGCCCTGGCTCGTTGAACCGCCTTTTCCAATACCTCATCTGCCTGGCTGCGTCCGCCTCGCGAAGGGCTTAGTTCCTTTCGCTCTATGTGGACGCCCGTCAGGGAGCCGCCAGGGATTCCGGCAACCAATTCGCAGGCCAGCCGAATGGCGTCATCGCCGACGCCAGTACCATCCACGGTAACTAGTACGCGGTTGATGGCCTTGACGTAGAGGTCGTCGCGAACCAACAGCATGGGCCGGGTTGACAACTGAAACACGTATTGACTGGCACTGTTGGCCAGGATGGATTGCAGTCTGCCCAGGCCCCTGGAACCCATCACAATCAGATCCGCATTAACTTCTTCGGCGACCCCCAACACCGTCTGTTTGGTGTCTCCTTCTCGAACGATGGTAGTCACTTCAGCGGGGACCAGTCCCATGCGACCGATGGCGTCGTTCAGGAGAATGGTGGCTTGATTGCGGTGGTCTTGGAGATTGTTGCCTCCTTGTTCGTTGACCACATGCAGAAGGTTGATCTTTGCCTGGCGACAGGGGGGGATGGCCCGCAGCATGCGCACCATTTCTTCAACGTTGCCTTTGCCTGAATCGGCGATCAGAAGATTGCGGAACACGGTGGGAAGGTTGGCTCTTAGGAAGCTTATTGCTCAATCTGTCTTTCATTCCTTAAGTAGGTTTAACTCAACCTTCGCCCATGTCCCCAGCGCAACAATTCCAATCTGCTCAGCCCTGGTGCCTCCAGCGCCGTGTGCTACCCCAGCACACCGACCATGCCGGTGTGATGTGGCATGGCGCTTATGTGGCCTGGCTTGAGGAGGGACGAGTCGAGGCTTTGGCCAGTGTGGGCCTGGATTACGCCGAGCTTTCCAGCCGAGGCCTGGAGATGCCTGTGGTGTCGCTGGGGATCGATTACCTCCAACCTTTGCGGCATGGAGACCAGGTGACACTCCTCAGTGAGGTCCTGCCGTTTAAGGGGGTGAAATTGCCCTGGTCCTGTCGGTTTATGGATCCAGATGATCGATTGTTGGCCGTGGCCCGGGTCGAGTTGGTTCTGGTGGGCAGCCCAGATCGTCAGCAGGCATCGAAGGTGCTGCGGCGTTATCCGGAGGACCTGGAGAGAGCCGTGGCCCGATTGCAGGCGGGTCCGGGGCTGATGCTGTAGTATATGTGTACTGATGTGGAGGCGCTTTGGGAAGGCTTATCCCTGGGTTTAACTCTGGCTCCGGGGCTGTTCCGGCTTCTGGTTTGCCTGGGGCTTCCGGGCTGGCTGCGCCGCCAGGGGGCGGGCCTTTTTCGAGCTTTTTGGGTGCTGTAAAGCCCCCTATAGCGGCACGAAACCATCGCCCTTGGACCCAGGAGCGTCGCCTTTGGTGGCTGCTCTGGTCGGGTTGCCCAGGCATCGGTTCTGTTCGTTTGCAGACCTTGGACAGGGCGTTTGTCTCTTTGGCCGCGGCTTGGCGTGCTCCTTGGGAAGCCTTTGCCCGTCTGCCGGGGTGGCATGCGGGCCTGGAAGAACCCCTAACCAGCTATCGCCGCCGATGGGGGGAGGAGGATCCCCTGCCGGCCTGGTCCCGGCATTGTGGAGGAGGGGTTGGGGTGCTGTTGCCTGGGGATGCGTCCTGGCCAACAGCCATGAAACACCTGGCCCGCCCTCCTCTGGCCCTTTATTGGAAAGGTCGTGGGACCCTTTGGGCTTCCCTCCAAAGACCCCAGGCCGTTGCAGTGGTCGGTACCCGCCGGGCCTCAGACCATGGCTTATTTATGGCCCGCCAACTGGGCGCCGTTTTGGCAGAAGCGGGTTGGCCTGTCGTCAGCGGTCTGGCGGAGGGAATCGACGGTGCCGTCCATCGAGGTTGCCTTGAGGCGGGAGGGGTTCCGGTCGGTGTTCTCGGCACCCCCCTGCAACGGGTGTATCCCCGCCACCACGTTTCCCTGCAGGCCCAGGTGGGTGCCCAAGGATTGCTCATCAGCGAACTTCCCCCTGGATGCCGGGTTCTGGCGGGACACTTCGCTAGTCGCAACAGGTTGCTGGTAGCCCTGGCTGCTGCCCTTGTAGTGGTGGAGTGTCCCGAACGCAGTGGCGCCCTGTTGTCGGCGGACTTGGCATGGAAGCACGAACTACCCATATGGGTGGTTCCAGCCGATGCGGCAAAGACCTCGGCCATGGGCAGCAACCGTCTCCTGGTGCAGGGAGCTACCCCCCTCCTCACCCCCGTCGACCTCATCGCTTCGCTTGGCGATGGTCCCTTGAAGTCCCCCAGCAGGGCGCTTCCCTCGTCTCCAGTGATGGCAAGTGGTCCCTTGGCTTCGTCAACCTCCATGGCGTCAAACCACCAAGCCTTGCTGGGGGCCCTTGGCAGCGGTTCCAGCCTGGAGCAGCTCAGTCTCGACCTGGGTTGGTCTAGCCAAAACATCACAGCGGCCTTACTTGAGCTTGAACTGGCTGGGCTGGTGCTGGCCCAACCAGGACTCCGCTGGCGATTGCGGTGAAAACTGCAGGCATTCCAATTTTCTAATGTTGCTGCCATGGACATCGTCGATCAAGCTCAGATTGACGCGCCTCTCCCCCTCAAGGGGGTTGTCGCACAAGGGCCATTGGCTGCGGAAACGATCCTTGGTGATGAGCTCCTGGCCTGGCGTCGTGGATTATTACGGCTTGGCGGCGCTGCAGTCGATCTGGACTGGCTGTTGGAGATGGCCGGCGGTCTCAGCTGGAGTCGATTGCAGTCGGTCTATCTCCACCCGGGACGGTCGTTCAGATTGGGTGCCTCCCTGGAGGAAATCGAAAACCTTTGGAACCATCACCTGCAGACGGCTAAGCCGCTTCAATACTTGGTCGGATTGTGCCCTTGGCGTGATCTCGAGCTTGAAGTTGGCCCAGGAGTTTTGATACCGCGCCAGGAAACTGAACTCTTGCTGGAGCTGGCCTTGTCGTTAATGCCTGCTGCGGAGCAGCAGCGGCCGCCCTTGGTCTGGCTGGACCTTGGCACGGGCTCGGGGTGTCTAGCGGTGGCGCTGGCCCGGGCCTTTCCGGGGAGCTCGGGATGGGCCGTGGATTGCAGTGATTTAGCCCTGGCCATGGCTAACACCAACCTGGAACGTCACGGTTGCCGAGAATCTGTTCGCCTCCTGCATAGCCATTGGTGGCAATCCCTGGATTTTTTGCAGGGTCAGCTGGATCTGATCGTGACCAACCCTCCTTACATACCTACTTCCCTGCTGGCGAACTTGGATCCGGTGGTGCGTAAGCACGAACCCTTGTTGGCCCTAGATGGGGGGGAGGATGGCTTGGACGGGATACGTTCGATTGTGGCGCAGGCCAAGACTTACCTTGCACCAGGTGGGCTACTGCTGATGGAACATCACCATGATCAGAGTGCGGCTGTGATTGATCTTCTTGTCTCAGCTGGGCTCGCTCAGCCCATGGCCCACCGAGATCTAGAAGGTATTTTACGTTTTGTGTCTGCGAGGCAAGCCGCCATCACCGTTATGCAACCCAGCCCCCCTGCTTGATGGTGGCTCCAGCCCTGACCGCTGCCGATCTTGTTGCCGCCGTGGGGCGCGGGGAAGTTGTGATGTTCCCCACTGATACTCTGCCGGCACTGGCGGCCCATCCATCCACGGCGCAGCGGCTTTGGGACCTCAAGACCCGGCCCGCCCACAAGCCGCTGATATTGATGGGCGCCAATCTGGAACAGCTTCGCGCCCTGTTGGCGGTTCCCTGGCAAGAGCCTTGGTTGCAACAAGCCGCAGCTTGCTGGCCTGGGGCATGCACCCTTGTCCTGCCGATGGCAGGCCCCCTAGTTGACTTGTTGAATCCCGGCGGCGCCAGTCTTGGCCTGCGGGTTCCTGCCTGTCCGCTGGCTCAGCAATTTCTCGATCAATGTGGACCTCTGGCGACCACCAGCATTAACCAGTCCGGCGAACCCCCTGCTCCCGATGCGGTAACCGCCCGCTTGCTCTTTCCGCACCTGCCCCTTCTCGCCCCACTGCCTTGGCCAGCCGGTTCCGGTCAGCCCAGTCGGGTAGTTCGTTGGCATGACAATGGTTGGCAACGCCTTCGCTGAAGCGACAGCTTCGGTGCGGCTTGGCTCATCGGTCGGCCTGAATGGGCGGGCGCCCAATTGAAATCAGAGAGTTTTGTGCAACCTGTCGTTCTGCTGGTTCTGATCACCTTGGCGATCAGCCACTGGTTTTTGGAGCCCATGGTGCTGCTGATTAAACCCTTTTTTCTGCTGAGCTGGTTGCCTTGGGTATTTCTCGGCGTCGGTTTGTGGTTGCTAGCTGGTGATGATTCCCAAAGTTCAGGTCGCTGAGCGAGGTTTGGCGGCAGGCGAGAAGCTGAACCAGTGGAGATCGTCGATTTCACCAAGTCGTTCAGGGGGCTTGCCGTGGCGCTGAACAGTGAGGAGATCGGGGCGCCCTGCCATCAGGCGCAGACCCGTGCCGAGGGGGAGCCGGCGCTGGCCCTGAAAAGTTTCAGCCAGCACGGGGCGATTGTCGGCATCACGCACTTCCAGCCAGGTGGGTTCGGAGGCCCGCAGGATCAACGCTTCGGCTGCGGGGTCGTTATCAAGGTCAAGGGAAGGGATGGGATCCGTTGGCTTGATGGTTTGCCAACCGACCTCATCGATGCTGCCTAATCGCCGGGGCGAGGTGCCAGGCAGCTGGATTGTGATGAGATCGGGACGTCCTGCCAAAAGGCGCAGGCCCTGGCCAAGGGGAATTCGGCGCTTTCCCTGGAAGGTTTCGGCTATCAAGGGATGATCGTCGGCGTCGTGGACTTCCAGCCAGGTAGGGGCCGATGCCATGAGGATTAACTCGCCCGGGGCGGCCATCGAAACGGGCGCCGGTTGCTTGGGCTGGATCGGCGCAAGGCTGCCGGACGCGGGCGGGCTTGATTTGAAGTGATGCATCCAGCTAGCAAGAGGTCCGAGAGTCGCAAGCAGGAGAAGGGATGCCGCACCCGCCAAGCCAATGGGGAGGAGGGTTCTTGATCGGCCGCGAGGGACGACCGGCCTGTCAGCAGTTTGCCTGTTTTGGGCTGCCAGGGGCGCATCGGTTGCTGCCTGCAGTACTTGGCGTTTGGGTTGATGGGCAGCAGGCAAAGCTCTATCAAGTTGCTCGCGCAGAACCGCCCCTTCCTGACTGAGGGCGCGATTCTGATCGCGAATTGGCCGGAGCCGCTCTTCAAATTTGCGCTCGTAAAGTTCGGGCAGATCTCGTAGCAAGGATTGGTAGTTGGCGAGTTGATTGCGAGCCGCCTCCAGCTCTTCCAGGGTCGAGAGATAGTCATCCTGATTTTCCATGTTTATTTTGCAATGATTAACTTTCTCAGAAGCAGCCCGTTTAGCAAGCTCTGGGTATTGCATTTTAATCATCAGTCTGTTGGATCACCGCCCCAGACCCACCCTCTGGGAAGGTTCCGGCATGCAAGTTCTGCGCAATCTCAAGGGTTCTCGGCCGTTCCTCAGGCTCGGCTAAGAGGGGGCTGATGGGCAGCCAACGGCACGATGTTGGCCCTGCGGCTGTGTCTATGAGGGCTTAGGCGCTGCGTCGATCCTCAAGTGCCTGGGGTAGCTAGGCGATCGTTGAAGCTTCGCCCAGATCAGGAGGCTGATCTGATGGGTCTAGCTGAGAACAGCCATGCCGTGGCGATGGTTGCTGATCGGTATCAGCTGTCCCGGGGCGAGCATCGGGGCACCAAGGGGGGAGTGGGAACTCCGCCAAATGATCGACAAAGCCCGTTTAGGGGAGGGGAGGGAAGCCGGCTAACGGATTTGAACCGATGGCCTTCGCTTTACAAAAGCGCTGCTCTACCGCTGAGCTAAGCCGGCCAGTGAACTCTGCTGCAGCATATTAGGACCGGGTCAGGGCCCAAACCAGCAATTCGCAACGCTGGCGACAGCCGCTCTTCTCCAACATGCTGGAGACATGGCTTTCCACCGTTCGTGGGCTGAGGACCAAGGCCGAAGCAATGGCCCGATTGCTCATGCCCTGGGTTAAGAGGCCCAGGACACGGCGCTCGGCAGGGGTCATCCCCATCAGACCTCTGTTGGCATCATCGAGCCCCGAGGGCGGGGAAGGGGGGAGCATGGTCGTCAAGGTGATTCAAGGCCCAGTGTTCCCCCTTGCCGTCATGGGGAAGTTTTCGGTTCAATGGCGGCCTCCTGGCCCTCGATCACCTCGGAGCTTTTGGAGGGACTGGGTTCAGGCATTGCCGGGTTATCAACAAGTGCAAGCACCTCCGGGTCGCTTGGTTTGGTTCTGGCCCCGGTTTCCAGGGAGAGGCTGGGTAGGGGGCGGGCACGGCGGATCGGCAGATTGGCCACTAGGGCGGTAACCCGGTCGTCGGTGGTCAGGCTGACATCACCGCTTTCGATGTCGATCTCGACATATTTCTGCACCACTTCAAGGATCTCCCGACGCATGCGCTCAAGCAGCTCCGGGTTGAGGTCACTGCGATCGTGGGCCAACACCAACTGCAAACGTTCGCGGGCTGTGGTGGCGCTGGGCTTTTGCAGGCCCAGCAGGTGTTGAAGGAAGTCGAACAAGGCCATGCCGCTCAAAAAAGGCCAGTTGTTCGGCGAATCTTGCCCATCAGCCTGGCCCTAAGCCCCTGGCGTTCACGGGTGGGGTCGATCAGGGCGACTTCTTCGCCCCGCAGCCGACGCGCCACATTCATATAAGCCCGACCGGCGGGTGAAAGAGTCCCATGGAGGGTGAGGGGCTCACCCCGATTGGTGGAGGTGATCACCTGCTCGTCTTCAAGCACCAGTCCCAACAGGGGTAAGGCGAGAATGTCTGTGACATCGCTGACCCCGAGCATTTCTTGGTTGGCCACCATCCTGGGACGAACCCGGTTTAAAACCATTTGTATCGGCGCCACCCCCTGGGTATGGAGCAGACCGATGACCCGATCTGCATCCCGCACCGCAGCCATCTCGGGGGTGGTGATGACGATGGCTTCCTTGGCGGCGGCGGCGGCATTACGGAAGCCGGTTTCAATACCAGCCGGGCAATCGATCAGAATAAAATTTGCTTTCTCTGCAAGCATGCCGACGATTTTCTTCATGTCGTCGGGGGTCAGCCAGTCGAGCATCCGCGCGTTGCCGGCGGGCAGTAGCGAAAGGTTCGGCTCTTGTTTGTGCCTCACCAACGCTTGGTCTAACCGACAGGTTGCTTCGAGCACGTCCTGGGCGTTGTAGACGATGCGATTTTCCAAGCCCAGGAGCAGGTCAAGGTTGCGCAGGCCGAAATCAGCGTCCAAAACAACGGTGCTCTCACCGAGGCGGGCCAAGGCAATGCCCAGGTTCGCAGTGAGGGTTGTCTTGCCGACCCCTCCCTTGCCTGAACAGATCAGGATGATGCGAGCTGAGGTAGCGGTCACAGGGCACTGGGGCTGAAATCCACGTTAAGCCCCAAGGACGGAATCCCAAGGAGGGGCCATCGAGGTGACGCCGGATCGATGCGAATTTCTCCGTTGATCAGCCGGGCTGCTTCGCATAGACCAGCAATAGGGACTTCATCCGGTCCCCGGGCCACGGCGCTGGCAATGCGGAGTTGGAGCGGTCGCATCTGCAGAGCCACGATTGTTGCCTGATCATCACCGCGGCGGCCGGCATGGGCCACTCCCCGCAGACGGCCCCAGACCAGCACGTGGTGCACGGCACTGACTTGGGCTCCAGGGTTCACATCCCCCAGCACCAGGACAGAGCCCTCCACCTGGAGATGCTCTCCTGATCGTAAGGGGCCCTGGTGAACCGTCAGGGCTGGAGCGGCGGGCGCCGCATCGGGATCCTGGGGGCGACCAGTTTTGGCACCTAGCTGGAGCCCAAGGGCGGCTGCCGCCACTCGGGTTTCCGGCTGATCAGCCTGTACCTGCACTAGGGTCAGTCCCTTTCGTGTCAAAAGGCCTTGGAGGGCTTCCAGGTCGGGTAACCGCAGTTGCCAGTCACCGCAGACCAAGCTCAGCGGGCCTTGGATAACGGCCAGGTTGAGTGCCTGTCCAACCTCCTGCAGCAGGGGGCCCGCCTCCTGGGGGGGAGGGAGCCTCAGCAGGTGGGGTTGATAGGGATCAGTCGCAACGGAGAGGGCCGCTGCCATGGCGATACGGCTCAAGAAACCCGACCCTAAGCGCTACGTCATTAAGGGGTGCCCTGGGGGCCCCTCCCCCTCGCCAACCACTCCTGCACCAAGGCCGCCAGCCTGGTTCCCAGGCTCGGTGGGTGGATCAGCCAGGCGATCTCTTCGGTGTGGCTGAGCACCCTGACCAATTCGGAGCGCTGTTCGATGGCCTGCAACCGCAGGCCATCCCAAAGTCGCAAGCCTCCTTTATATGGGTCGTAACCCCGGCTCTGGCGCTGTTGCAGGCCGCAGCAACCGTCGGGGGTCAGGCCGGCGGTCGCCGCCAGCCTGCGGGCCTCAGCTAAAAGCTCCAGGCGTTCAGGGGAGCTCAATTCGCTCACATCCAGGGCCTTTAACAGCCGGCGATCCACGAGGCGGGCACTGGGTTCGGCAAGCTCTGCCGGGCCGTCATGGCGCCAGCGTTCAAGGTGGTAGCCGGTAACGATGTCATCGTTGGCCAAATAGGTTTCCAGGTCGAGATTTTGGGGGTCCCAGAGCCATCGGGCCATGGTCTTGTCGGCCCACACCCGCTGGGGCCCCAACCGCCGGGCGACCTGGATGGTGTAATGCAACAGCCAGTTGCAGACACCATTGAGCCGGTGGTTGTAGACGCTGCGATACATCAGCTGGCGCACAACTAGGTAGTGCTCCACCGCCGGCAGCCCCTTGGGGTGAAACGCCAGGTTGCCGTCCGGCGCCAGGGTGAGGCTGGCCAGAATCCGCTCCAAGTCGAGCTGGCCGAAACAGGTTCCGGTGCTGTAGCTGTCACGCAACAGATAATCGAGCCGATCGCAGTCAAGTTGGCTACTTACCAATGCTCCGATCGCCGCTGGTTGAGTTTGGCCCGTTTCCAGGAGGGTGGCTACAGCCCCAGCCAGCCCAGGCCTGGTGGCTTCCAGACGGTCCCTCAAGTCGGGATGCTCCAGCACCAGCCTCGCAGACCAGGTCTCATGCCTTAGCCCATACATCTCTTCGCCGCTATGGCTAAGCGGGGCATGGCCAACGTCGTGGAGCAGGGCCGCGGCAAAAAGCAGGGGCCGCTGTTGGCCCAGGTCGCTTTGGAGGTTTTCAAGTTGGTTGAGGGCCAGTCGTGCCAGGTGCAAAACCCCCAGGGAGTGGGTGAAGCGACTGGATTCCGCGCCGTGAAAGGTGAGGAACGCTGGACCGAGTTGGCGGATGCGCCGGAGCCGTTGGAAAGGAGCTGTTTCGATCAGATCCATGGCCATCGCTTCGGCAGGGTCTTGTCGATCCAGACGGATGGCCCCATGCAGGGGGTCGTGGTAGGTGCGGCGACCTAAAGCCATTTCAGTTGGCCCCGGCCCCTGGGTCCAGCTGTTCGATGAGCAGAAGCTGGGCCTGTCCAAGCCAAGTGTCGCTTTTACCGCTTGGGGTCAGCGGTTCTGGCTGGGTCAGGAGGTGATCAGGTGTAAGACCCTTGGATTGGATCTCCCGACCCAGGGGGGTGCGATATCTGGCGACGCTGACGGCAAGGCCACTGCCATCCCCCAACGAAAGCAGCGACTGAATGAGGCCCTTGCCGAAGCTTTGGCTGCCCACCAAGGCAGAACGACCAGCATCCTGGAGGGCCCCAGCCAGGATTTCACTGGCACTGGCACTACCGCCATTGATCATGGTGATGAGGGGACCGCCATACAGGACACCGGCCGTAGCCGACTGTTGTTCATTGATGCCCCCCCGGTCCTGGGTTTCGACGATGCCTTTGCTGTCAAGCAGGCTGTTGGCCACGGCCACTCCGGCGCTGACCAGTCCGCCGGAATTGTTGCGTAGATCCAGGATGACCCCTTCGACGGGGGCATTGTCGATCCCGGATTCGTCCCCTTGGCCGGCAAAGCGACGCAGCCAGAGGTTGGCGAGTTCGGGAACCGGTTCGCTGAACTGGGTAATGCGTAGGTAACCCAGGCGATGACCTAGCCGATTGAGCACCTGGCCACGGACGGGCTGCAAATCCACTTGGCGCCGTTCGAGCACCACCTCCCGTTGGGGCCCCTTAGTCGTGGCCAACCTCACCAGCACGTCTGTTCCGGCACTTCCGCGCAGCCGTGCCGCAGATCCCTCGAGGCCCAGTTCAATGCTGGAAGTGCCGTCAATGGCGAGGAGTTCGGTGCCTGGCTGAATTTGGGCTTCACTGGCGGGCGAGTCATCCAGAGGGGCGATGACGACGACATGGTTGTCGTCGGCTCGCAGGCCCAGTTGCAGCCCGACCCCACTCACCGTTC
>JBILDB010000405.1:0-3679 GCA_044352805.1 Cyanobium sp. | reverse complement strand
ACCGTCTGATCTGCCGCCAGCGACAGGGGCCGGTGGTTCTCCAGCAACCGCTGCTGCTGCTCCACCTCCAGCGCCGCGAACAGCTCAATCCGGGCCAGATCGGCGGGCCCCAGGGCCGCGGAAGAAGCCGGATTCGGTGGCATGGAGAACCCGCTCTTACACCAATCCTGCCACGACCCTGTGAGGCGAATCACAGCTTCAGCCGAGGCCGGTCACAGGGCCGCCCGCCAATCGCGCAGACGATGTATTTACAGGGGCAAGACCAACATCCTTCCCCTTCCATTACGGAGCCTAATCATGTCCAACCTTCCTTCCAAGCAACCCGAAGCGTCCGCCTGCGAAGCGCTCAGCGACGACGAACTGCAAGCCGTCAGCGGTGGCGTTTCCTTCGCGATCGGTCGCGCCGCCCTGGCCGTCTCCCTCCCCGTCCGCATCAAGCCGTTCAACTGCGGCGCCTGTGTGCAGGGCATTCCCTTCAATCTCGTCAACAATCCCGTCGTCAATCCGGTGCTCAACTCCCCCCTGAGCCGCTTCTGAATCCACCCCCGGTCCTTCCCCCCCGGGAAGGACCTCCCCCCTGACCACACCCGGAGTCCACCATGACAAGCGCCCTCCCCCAGCCCACGCACCGCCCCAGCGTCGGCCTGCTGTTCAACCCCTCCACCCCCGAAGTGATGGAGCAGGTCTCCGACCTGGTGGAGCACCTGTCGGTGAATCCGGGCCAGATGTTCAACGATCTCGGCGCCCACTCCCCCTTCGGAGCGCGCTTCGCCTTCCCCGCCTCCCTGCTGCAGGCGGTAGCGGGCCTGCGGGAAGGACTCATGCTCAACGGCCACAGCTTCAGCCTCTCCCTCCCCAGCGCCACCCCCCTCGATGACGACCTCGCGGACGCGATCAGCCATGTGGGCGATCGCCTCGGCGGTTTCGCCTGGCTGGCGGAACATCTCAACGTGCTGATCCCACCCCGCGGCCCCGAAGCCCACAGCGAAGGCGGCATGGCCCTGCCCGTGAATTACGACGCCGAAACCTTGGCGTTGCTCAGCCACAAGCTGCAACGCCTGCGCCAGCGCAGCGGCCTGCGCCTGCTCCTGGAAAATCCCGCCCTGCTCACGCCGCTGACGGAGATGGAGATGGACGAACCCACCTTTCTCAACACCCTCCATCGCAACGGCCACTGCGGCGTGCTGCTCGACCTGCACAACCTGCTGGTTAGCGAACGCAACGGCGGCCTGTCGATGGAGCACTACCTCGCCCGGCTCAACCCCGAAGCCGTGGAAGAGGTGCACCTGGCGGGCGGCGAAGAGCTATTCGGCACCTACACCGACAGCCACTCCCAGCTCACCCCCGAGGCCGTCTGGTCGATGGCCCGCTCTTTCCTGCCCTGCTGCCCCAATCTGCGGGCGATCACGTTCGAATACAACGAAACCTATTTCCAATTCATCGGCTGCCAGGGCGTGCGCGGCGAACTCGAACGCATGCATCACCTCGCCCAATCCTGCGCCCTCTCCCCCGCCCCCACAGGAGTCCCATGCTGAACGATTTCCAGCAGGCCCTCGCCGAGATCACCGCCTCCCCACGCCTCTGCGTGGCCGTACGCCGCAACCCTGATCTGCTGGCGGAGCGCTACCAGCTCAGCGAGCGGGAGCGGCGCCAGGTGCTCGCCACGGCGAACCATCCCTCGATGGAATGCACCTGCAGCCTCTACCGCGCCAATCGCCTTGCGCCCCTCGTGCGCAACCTGCCTCGCACCATCGCCGCCCTCACCGAACGGCTGGAGCCGGTGCTCAACGACTACTGGGAGGCCCACCCCTGGCCCCACCGCTACGGCTACCTGGAAAGCGAGCGCTTCTGCCGCTGGCTCGAGCCCCTCACCGCCGACCCCGCCGCTCCCGCTGGCCTGCGGGAGAGCTGGCAGGGGGATCGGCGCGATCTGCGGGAGCGGGTGGGCCTCTTCCTCGCCGACTCCGCTATCCCTCTCCCCACCTGGGAGACGTGACTATCCCGACAGCCGGGAATGGCAGGGCTAGCTAGAGTGTGAATAACCAACTAATGCTGGAGGAGTTGGCGATGCTCCACGGCACGGCTTTGGCGGCGATGGCTGCCCTGGCACTCCTGCTGGCCGGCTCCGGTGCAGCCTCCGCCCAGGTGGCGGCCGGCGGCCTCGGCACCCGGGTTAACGGCACCGCCCTGGGCCGCTGCAGTGCCGGCGTTTGCAGCGTCCAGGGGGGCAGCGCTGCCGGCCCCAACCTCTTCCACCGCTTCAGCCAGTTCGACACCCGTGCCGGCATCCAGCGGGTGGATCTCGACAGCCGCGGCCGCAGCAACGTAGTGGTGGGGGTGAGTAACCCGGCGGGCAGCTTCTTCGGCAGCGCCCTGCGGCTCAGCGGTGCCGCCAACCTTTTCTGGCTCTCCCCCGGTGGCATCTGGCTGGGGAACGGCGCCCGCTTCCAGGGCGCCACCAGCCTGCTGCTCTCCACCGCCCCCACCCTGCGGCTCGGCGGCGGCACGTTCAACGCCTTGGGCGGGCTGGCCGATCGGCTCGGGGCTTGGGCTGACACCCCCAGCCTCGACCTCGAAGCCCTGGCCCAGGGCGGCCTGGAGGGCGGCGCCCTGGGCAGGGGCGACGGGCCGATCCTGCTGGCCGGCGGTCGCCTGACGCTTGATCGCCACTTGCTTCTCGACAGCGGCGCTGGACCGATCCGCAGCCTGCCGGGCCAGGGCAGCCAACTCCAGGCCGGCCGCAGCGTGCAGCTCAGCGGCGGGGAGCTTCAATTACGCGGCCTCGACGTTCTGGCCGGCACCACTGCTCTTGACGACCTGGTGCGGCTGCGCTCCGGCCCGCTGGCGGGCGGGGGCACGGGGCGCGTGGAGCTGGCGCAATCCAGCCTGCGGGGCGCACGGGTGCTGGTGGAGGGGGCGGGCGGCCTGGAGCTGCGGCAGGTGGAGGCCCGCGCCAGCGGCGCATCGGGGTCCAGCCTGGTCCAGCTCTCCGCCGGTGCGGCTGGCCTCGCCGCAGCCGCCCGTCTCGACGGCGTCACGTTGACAGGCGGCGATGTGCTCGTGCGCGCCAGCGGCCCGCTGGCGGCCTCCAACCTCCAGGCCCGGGCGGGGGTCGATGGCGGCGGGGGCCGGCTGGAGTTGGGGGCCGGGCCCGCCGCCGCCGGTGAGCCCAGCCTGCGGCTGGAGCGCTCGCAGCTGGAGGGCCGCAACCTGGCGATCGGGGCCAACGGCCCGGGCACGCTGCAGCAGGTGAGGCTCGCCGCCGATTCGGTGCAGGTGCGGGCGGACGGCGACCTGACCCTGCGGGATCTGGCCGCCGAGGGGGAAGCGATCCGCCTGCGGGCCGGGGGCCGGCTGACGCTCGACGCCAGCCAACTGCGGGCCTCGGGCGAGGCTGGACAGATCCAGTTGGATGCCCTCGCCGCCGGCGACCCCAAGCGGGGGCGCCTGGAGCTGCAGGCCTCCCGACTGGAAGCCCCCCTAATCCTGGGGCGTGCCGATGAGACCTTGAGCCTGCGGGACGTGTCCGCCTCGGCAGGCGAGCCGGGCCGACGGGGCCTGATCCAGCTGGAGACGGCCCCCACCCCCGATCCCGCCGACGCTGGCGCCAGCGGCGAGGCCAACCTGGCCGGAGTGCGGCTGGAGGGCCAGCGGCTGCTGGTGCGCAGCGGCACGATCC
>JBILDB010000285.1:0-3680 GCA_044352805.1 Cyanobium sp. | reverse complement strand
CGAAGGTTCGTTCGACTTGCATGTGTTAAGCACGCCGCCAGCGTTCATCCTGAGCCAGGATCAAACTCTCCGTTGTAGAGCAAACCCTCTTGCACAGCTTTCGCCACACTCAGTTCACTTTGCTTTACCCCCAACTCCTTTCGAAATCAGTGATACGCCCCTTCCTGACGGGAAGGTTTCGAGAGCGCATAGTTCTGCGGTTTTACCCGCTCACACCATGTCTTTCCAGATCTCAGATCCGGTCGCGATTCGATTGACAAGTCTCTAGACTCTCGCCTCGTGAAAAGACTCCTGCCCTAAACTTGCAATGGCCCTCGCTAATTGTTTTTTGACGGGACCTCACACCTTGCTGCTCGTTCGTCAAATCGGCCCCGGATTCCTCCAGAACTTCAACAGTATCGCTTGATACGTGCTGGTGTCCCTCACCTCAACTAAAATCTCTCTAGTCTTGGAAGGTCACTCGATCCGACGCAGCAAAGGCGTCAGTTCCTAAACTTCTTTGATTGTCCAGGTTCTGCCAGCTCGAGCCCCTCTCGGGTCCCTTCTGGCTCGTCGTCTCTCGACGACTTCCAAACCCTACAACATCGGTCGCTCGCGCTTCCGGGGGATGTAGGCCGCACCGTTGGGCTTTCGCCTCAACCGCGCAGTCCAAAAACATAACACCCCACAACCCCCCTTTCAACCTCTGCCAGGGACCACTCTTGTTTTTGGCACACGGTCCGATGCCTCCTGAAACCCAGATCCAATGGTTTGATTGACTGCAGCAACTGGAATTTCGGCATTCAAGTCAGGCCGTGACCAAAACGAGGCAAAGCCGGAAAAGCTGCACCGATCTAGGTTAGGAACAAGATCACGCCTAAATAGCTCCTCCTAACGGCACCTCTAAACCACGCCTTTTCCTTGAACATCATTCGACAAGGGTTTCGACAAGGGTTAAGAACTGCAATGTCCAGCCAATCAAGGCTGGACAACGTTTGGGAGGCTTCAGACCGATGCTTGGGTATCGATCTGGGCCACTCTCTGCTGGTTACCCCGGCGAATTCAATCCTTGAGTCGGCGACTGAAGCGGTAAGCCGAAGCTGCCCCGAGTAGGGGCAGGGGGGCGGGTCCCGACTGGTTAGAGTTAGATGTAGCGCGCATGGGGAAGCTGAGAGATGTACATTTTCAAGCTTTGTTAAAATGAACAGCATCAGTCATTTTCTGCCAGATTGCTTATGATCTATAAAGGAATGCTTAGGGCGGTCCCGATTACTTAGGTGCCTCCTAGCTATGGACTCTGGCTACGCATCCTGGATGGCCCTGCTGCAGCTTGAGCCAAGCGGGCCAACGCCCACCAAGTCCTCAATTGACCTGGCAAACGGCAGCGACTGAGGCGAGCATCCCCAGGTTGCGGTTCGGACAGCCTGGAAGTGGCCAACAAATTTTTGGATAGATAATATGGATAGCCCGCAGGGCCTCCCCTTGCCGCTGCCCATGCCTATAAACATTTTACTTGGTTTCACTGCCATCGTCCCCGGCTTGATGGTGCTGCCGGCGGTGGCTGCCGAAGCCTCGCGGGGCCGGGCTGCTGTAGCAATCACGCCGATCACGCTGGCCGAAATAAGGCTGGCGGAAGCCAACGCTATCGCTCCCATCGCCCAGCAGCCCTTGCCGCTGCCGGTCGAGCCCCACCCCCTGCCAGAGAAGCCTCAGCCAGAGGCGGCCCCGCAGGCGGCTGTTTCCCCCTGGGCAGGGACCTTGGAGATCTACGGCTTCAGCCCACTGCGGGCCACCACCTCCGTAAGCCGCGGTGCCAGCCAGCGTGATCTGCCTGGTCTGTTAGGCAACCGCATTGGCGAGGGCAACCTGGAGCTGCCGGCAGGCATTACCGATGGTCTTGGCGAACGTTTCCCAGACCTAACATTCCCTGATCAAGGTGGAGATCTGCAGGGAACTCTGCCGCCAGTATCGTTACCCAAGCAGATTGAGATTCCTGGCTTCACCGCCACAACCGATGTAGGGCTCGGCGCCATCCTGGCGCACCTAACCGACATCTTTTCTATGCGCGGCAGCGTGGAGTACAAACGGATCGGCTTCCAGAGCGACCTGAGCTACGTGGGTCTGGCCGGGGAGACAGCAAAAAGATTCACGCGCACTCGCCGTTTCTTTCCAGATCTGCCCGTGCCGACTCGCACCCTGAAGACCCAGGTGGCCGTAACCCAGGGCATCTACGACTTCGCCCTCCGCTATCGCTTCGGTGAACGGGAAGGGGCGATAGGGACCCCGGGGTCGGTGACCGTGATCCCCTATGCCGGAGTGCGCGTGGTGGATGTGGGCGTCGAGACCACCAACACCTTCCAAGGTCCCCTGGCACTGCGGACCCGCGACTTCAGCTTCGGTGAGCCCATCACCCAGCCCCTGCTCGGTCTGCAGGGCCAGGTGTTCGTGGCGCCCCGGGTGCGCCTGTTCGCCCGGGGCGACCTCGGTGGCTTCGGCGCCAATGGCGATGTGGACATGTCCGGCAATGCCCAGGTTGGCGTTGGCTATGCCATCGGCAATTCCACCCAGCTGGATCTCTCCTGGCGCTATCTCTATCTGGCCCGCGATAACGGCCAAACGCCGAATGCCGCCTACACCATTGATCAAAATGGTATTGAAATTGGGGTGAAGTTCTTCTTTTGATGCTGAGGCAGCTGCCGATGCATTGCGCATCAAGCGAGACAAGGACGGGCAGCGCCTCGCTCCGGCGCCCAAATCGCACACCAGATATGGTGTGCGCAACAGCCAAACCTGGGACAATCCTGCGGAAGGGTTCCCCCCCTCCAGCACCTCGGCTGCGACTGCTCCAGTCTTAGGTTGGCCATCAGGGAATTGCCAAGTCGACCAGCTGAAACCAGGCGATGCGGATGAACGACATCGCCAAATAATCCTCATCAGCGAGGCCATCATCATTTCGGCCACCTGCGGCAGCGGGATAATCACAGCTCCTTCGGATCATGAATCTGCAACTTGCCTGCCTGCTGTTGCTCCAAGGCCGCCAAGATTTGTTTTCGAAGCCGGCCAGCAGATCAATCAATGCTTTGCCTCGTTGAGGTGGGCAAGGATGCGCACGGCCTAGTTGTTGGCGTTCATGAACACCCGGCTAGGGAATGCGTCCATCACAGGACCTGCAGCCTGTATACGATTTAATAGATACAGAGTGAGTGAGTGAGTGAGTGAGTGAGTGAGTGAGTGAGATCGTTAGTCGCTGACCCGCTACACTTTTATCACCTAATCCCCCAGGTGATTAATCACGAGGGCCGTGGGACGACTGATGGAGGCAGCGAATCATCTCCAACAAAAGTTCAGCATCGGCGATCAAGCCTTTCTCAAAAGCCAGGCGGGTGGCATCGCATGACTTAGCCCCCGCGGCTGAGCCAACGCCCACTGATAGCTATCAAAGCGCTGCAGCCAGCGCCGGTCTGGGGCTTTGATGGTGATTGATCGGCCCAACCCAGACACCCAGGGCCACCATGTTTTTGAGGAAGCCCTTGACGAGACTTGAACTCGTGACCTCTCCCTTACCAAGGGAGTGCTCTACCGCTGAGCTACAAGGGCATGTGGAAAGGTGGGCCGGGTTGGATTTGAACCAACGTAGGCAGAGCCAGCGGATTTACAGTCCGCCCCCATTAACCACTCGGGCACCGACCCGAACCACACCC
>JBILDB010000042.1:0-11933 GCA_044352805.1 Cyanobium sp. | reverse complement strand
ATTGATGCCCGCACCATCGGCCTCAGCGACAACCGCCTGTCGTTGGGCAAGTTGTCCGGTCGCAGTGCCTTCAGGGCCCGACTCGAAGAATTGGGCTACAACCTCGATGGCGAAGACCTCAATGATGCCTTTGCCCGTTTCAAGGAACTGGCCGATCGCAAACGGGAGATTTCCGACCGCGACCTGGAAGCGATCGTCAGCGAACAGGTGCAACAGCAGGCTGAAGCCCGTTTCACCCTCAAGCGGGTGCAGGTGAGCTGCGGCACCGGTCTGCTGCCGACCGCCACCGTTACCCTAGAAGCGGAGGATGGCAGCGAATACAGTGAGGCTTGCATCGGCACCGGTCCGGTGGATGCGGTCTGCCAGGCGCTCAATCACCTGGCCCAGGTGCCCAACGAACTGGTGGAATTTTCGGTCAAAAGCGTTACCGAAGGCATTGACGCCATGGGTGATGTGACGATCCGGCTGCGGGCCGGTGGCGTGCTCTATTCGGGCCATGCCGCCGACACCGACATCGTGGTGGCAGCGGCCCAGGCCTTTGTCAATGCCCTCAATCGCCTGGTGGCTGGCGAACAGCGGGCGGCGCTGCATCCCCAACATGCGCCGCTGCCGCTGGCGGAGTTGCCCCGGTTGTAGAAAGCCAAGCCCCAAGAGGGTGGGGGGCGGCGAGCTACCTCAGCGGCGGCGGAGCAGCGACGCGGTGCGGGTTTGGCGTGCCAGAGAGCGGCCGAAGTAGGCGGCCGCTTTATCGAAGCCCGCAAACGGTCCGTAAATGAACAGCCGTCCGGATTGCGACGCCTGCTGCCTCAACCC
The DNA here is from genome assembly GCA_044352805.1 of Cyanobium sp. Classification (GTDB taxonomy): domain Bacteria; phylum Cyanobacteriota; class Cyanobacteriia; order PCC-6307; family Cyanobiaceae; genus Cyanobium. The sequence goes on along the minus strand of JBILDB010000042.1, from coordinate 11,120 downwards.
GTCGATGTAGATCCACTCCATCGCTGCAGCCGGCGATAGCAACTGGCAATAGTGAAAACCTCTTGCAGCGGCGATCGGGTAGCTGAGCGGCGTCTTCATCACCGTGCAGCTCACCCCAAACACCTGGGATCCCCCTTCCTGCAGATAGGAGTAGCGGGGGTAGCTCCAGATCCACAGCGGCCCAACGGCAGGCCGCAGCGTGTCGGCCTGCATGTGCATCGATTGCCCGAGCGCCTCGAAACGCTGGCGAGTATTGGCGTCACTTTGCTGGAGGGTCCAGCGGAAGGAGGCTTCATTGATCGGCTGGCCGCGGGAGGGACCGTCGGTGAGGCTGAAGTCCGGATCCAGGACGCCGCCCTGGCTCCAGAAGGACTGGCGGGAGTTGAGCTTGCAGCGCAGTGAATAGGCGGCGATTGGGAAGAAGCCGGTATCCAGCGCTGTAAACAGGCCATAGAGCGCCTGGGTGACGCTGGTGGCCGACACCTGGCAGGGCTGCGGGGGGGCACAAACGGCGTTGATCTGGGGTACGTGTACCGGTGGCTTGGCGAAGGGGTTGTAGGTGTAGCTGCGATGGAAGCTATCCAGCGCCGTCAGGGTAAAGCGCACAGGCGAGTCGGCTTCCCCGGCCATGAGCCGATTGGCGTGATCCTGAATCCAGGGGGCATAGGGGGTGCAACTGGGATCGGTGCGGCTGTTCGTCTCGGCGGTGTCGTAGCAGGCCGGTTTGAAGCCGTTGTAGCCCTCCATCGCCAATGCCGCGATCAGGGGCTGCAACCAGGCACCGCTGGCCGCCACCGCCGCCGCGAGTTCCGGGGTGGAACCAGCCGAATCGCCATCCAGACAGCTGGGCAGGAAGGCGGCCACCAGGGCGCCGATGCGTTCATGCACCGCCGCTTCGGCAGCGGTGGGCACCAGATCGAACGCCTTGACGTAAGGCACCGGCTCGCCGGAGGCGAACTGCATGTGACTCGCCCCCTCGATCGTCACCACCGGGAAGCGCTCAGGGCAGCTCTGGGGGGCAGCGTTGAGCTGCTGCAGCCAGGTGGCCACCGCGAAGCGGCTGATGCGGGCCAGCCCGTCGAGAGTGCCGGCCAGGGTGAGGGTGGGCCGCGGGTAATCGATAAGAGTGCGGCCTTCGGCATCGAGCTGGTTGAGGTTCCAACGGCCCAGGAAGGAGCCCATCAGCACCTGGCCGATGCCCTGTTCTGGAAAAGCCTTGAGGTATTTCTGGATCGCGATGCCCCCGACCGAATGGGCCACGAACAGGCAGGGGGTGCCGGCCGCCATACCGCGGCGCTCCAGCACTCGGCGGGCCTGGGCCACCACCAGCGGCGTTTCACGCGGGATCGGCGAATCGCCAAGGAAACGGGGAATCGCTACCCACAGTCGGCGCGAGGGACAGGCGCGCTGGATCGCCTCCGCCACGGGCAAATAGCGCTCCGCCGGGATACCCTCCCCCTGGATAAACAGCACCGCCAGCTCCGGCCCGTCGCCAGCGCTGGGCTCGATCACCAGGGGCGCCCCGTTCCAGCCGAGTCGATAAGCCAGCAGGATGGCGAGCACCAGCAATAACAGGATGGCGCTGCCCCAGGCGGCCGGCGGCAAAAGCCACGCCAGAAGCAGGCTGAGCACAAACAGGGCGGTGGCCAACGGCCCGCCAAGCCAGAAAAAGCGCTGCATCTCAGTGCACCCCCCCGTTGACCATGTGCCAGTAGAAGAGCCCGTAAAGCCCCAGGCCCAGGGTGAGAATCACGAAAGCGATGAAGTGTTGCCATTGATTGAAGGAGGATTCGGCAAACCAGCCCTCATAGGCGCCACCGGCCGCCACGGTGAGGGGAGCGAGCAGTGAAAACCAGGGCACCAGCCACAGGGGCACCACGGCGAGCCAGGGCAGCAGGGAGGGGGGCCAGGCCTGGACGAGGGTGGGACCAAAGAAGTGGAAGCAGGCGACCAGGTTGGCGAGCGCGTTGAGGGCGAACACGATCAGCAGCGACCAGGAGAGCGGCAGCACCGGCTGCCCTTGGCGTGTAAAGGATGTGCGGGGCTCGGAGGGGCCGAGCAGGGCGACGGCTATGCCCCCTAGCAGCAGTAGTAAAGGCAGCGGACGGTGCCCGAATACCCCGAGGGTGAAGAAGCCCAGGCCGGCGGTCTGGAAAGTGAACAGCATTTGATAGGCCACTGCCCGCAGCCAGGCGTTGTTGAAGTTGGGCACCAGAATTTGTTTGACATCCTGCGGCGGTGATTGCTGTCGCAGGCCGAGGATGTTGCGGAAAGGAGTTATCTGCCAACCTTCATATTCGTGCATCAGGATGCCGCTGATGCCACCGCCAAACACCTGGCAGGCCATACCCAGTTGCAGCCAGAATACCCGCAGAAGATTACCGTCCACATGCGGAGCAATTGAGTTGACATGCACAAAGATGTAACCGAGCACATAGAAGCCCAGCGGAAAAGAGGCCCAGTGAATCAGCTCGATCAGGTTGAGCACTAGCGGCCGGGCCGAGCGGGCCTGGATGGGGTTGAGGGAGGTCTTGGCTGGGGCCTTCTGGAAGGCCCAGGGGAGGGGCGGGTAGATGAGGTCCGGCAGCTGCAGCGGCGAGCCGGTGGGGGAAGCGGAGTTGGCGGGGGGAGCGGGGGACATGGACAAATCTTTTGGAAAATATCGCTGCTTGAAAGCTAAACAATTCCAGCGCTGCTGAAATCGGCGGACACATTACTTAGCGAAGGATTGCCAGGGAGCGGCACGGCGGCGCCAGCATCGCGGCAGTTTCCGTCGGCATCTCTTCCATCAGAGGATCTGAAAGCGTGTACCACTACTGCAATAGCTGGATCCGCAACATCACATCAAGTCTCGGTCTTCGATTAGGAGGGGATTTTAGCGGGTTTTTGCGGGGGTTTCTTACAGAGCTCGACTAAACAAAGCTAAGGCCCGTTGTGCAGGTTTAATAACACAAGCAACCATGCCCTTGACCACCGTGACCCTGCAGCACGCCGCGCACCTGGCCGCCCTGCTGGTGGCGAACCAGCTGCTGGCCCCTGCCGCCTGGGCCGGCCAGCTCTCCGGTAAGGCCCGCCTACAGCAGCCGCTGGCCTTGCCAGCGGCTGCGGTGATGGAAGTTGTGTTGATCGACGCGGCCCTTGCCGATGCGCCGGCCCAGGTGCTGGGCCGCACCAGGATCCAGCCTCTGAACCAGGGCCCCCTGGGGCAAAGCCCCCTGGGCCGGTTGCCCGCCAGCTGGCGCGGTGAGCTGCCCAACGCCGGCGGTAGCACCCTCTGGCAGGTGGACCTGGCCGCAGATGGCAGCTACCAACTACGCCAAACCTGGCTGAATCGGCCCGCTCCGAATACGTTCGACGACATCGGCCGCTGGCGCCTGGAGCCGTCCAGCCAACGGCTGGTGTTACGTGGCGGCCGGGAGGCGCCGCTGTTTCTGCAGCCGCTGCAGGGGGGTGCGGTGCTGCGCAAACTCGATCTAGAAGGCCAGCCGATCCGTTCGGAACACAACGACCGGCTGACGCGGCTAGCCGCGGCGGAGCCGATATCACCACGGCTGTTGCTGGCGGGCCTATTTCGCCTCCTGCCCCAAGGGCCCACCATGCAGCTATGTGTCACCGGCCAGCGGCTGCCGGTGGCGTTGGAGGGCGACTACAAGCGCCTGCTGCAGGCCTACCAGAGCGCTGTACCTGCTGGCGTCCCAGGCCAACCCCTGCTGGTAAGCGTGAAGGGGCTAATCAGCCAACATCCCGCTACCCAACCTGGCCAGGGCTCTCGCCGCGCTCTTGTAGTGGAGGCATTCGGGAGGGCGCATCCTGGCCAAAGCTGCCCACAGCCTTAAATGGCGTCTACCCCAGTAGCAACTACCCCAGTGGTATCAAGCCCAATGGCATCGGACGAAAAACCGCCCCGGCCCATCGGGTTGGGCGACGTTTGTTGTTGTTTCGGTTGTAGTTCAGGTGCTACCTGGATACACCTCCGGCAGTGTCTTTCCGATTAATCCAAAAATCAGATGAACTCCCACAGCCAAAGCCTCCCATACAGATTCCCTGACAAAGCGTTCAAGGTTTTCAGAACTTTCCTGGCCTTGTCATTTATTGCAACCGCTACGATCTACATTCTGCTGATCACAAGCCATCTGTTCTATGGCCGCACATTTCTTCTAGACACTGGATTCTGGATCGGACTCAGCACCGGGGAAAATCCTACCCAGCTGATTGAACCAAGCGGGATCAACTCTAATTTGGAGAGTTATTACAACACACATTATTCGCCGATCTACAGTGCTCTCCAGATTATCTACATACCCTTCAAGACGCTGATCCCGCCAGCCGGCTATTTCCTGATCTGGTTTAGCTTATTTCACATGCTGACTAGCGGCATGTTTGCCCTAGTGCTTAGCCTGAGTATCAAGAAATTCCTATCAGCTTCTTGGCCCAGACATAAACTAAGAACAATGCTTGTGGCGACAGCCCTGGCTGGCAGCTACTGGCTGGCAGTAGGCTCTAGCGCCTACAGCATCTCGTATTCTTCCTATCCTCATACTGAAATAATTGGACTGCAGCTAAGCTACATCGGCCTTTTTATGCTCATCATATTCACTTATCTGCCATCCCATTCCCTAGAAAAGTTACACCAAGATAGGCTGATGATTGTAGCAGGGCTACTGCTGATTATTAGCGGCAGTCTCTTTCACGAGCTCGTTGCCCTGATCAGCATGTTCAATCTTGCTATCTTCCTGCTGACTAGTCAACGTCTATGTTTGCATACGAGTTTTAAGCGAACTTGGCTGATCCGCAGGGTTCAGGCAATCATCGCCATGATTGGACTCCCCTTGCTTAGCTGGGCCCTGCTGCGCGGGTATGGCTACTTTGCTGGCACCTTTTCCAGCTCTGTGAAGCGAATCTATATGGGTAACAACTTTGATCATCTTTCCTTCGAACGCTACTTGACGGCGCTTAAGGCGGCATCGACCGAAAATACTACAGCTGTTCTTGTTTTACTGATTACCATAGCTCTTTCGCTCTATCTGCTAAAGCGTGGAATCAATGGGTTCTTGCTATACCTGGTGATACCGATAGGCTATCTTATTGCCTCACCCACGGCCGTAAATAACAGCGCCGCAACACTTACGGCTCACTATGGCTACCTCATGACATCAGCATTTTTCCTATTTCCGATGACCTTGGCTGTCACTGGCAGCATCTACCAGTCGCCCCTTTTCCTAAATGGTCCAAAATTTATACAACTCATGGTGGCTCTCCCCCTATTGGGTGTCATCTTGATGGCAGGTTACTCAATGCAATCCCTGTTGCGTAAAAGAATCAACATCCCTTACCATTGCACCCCTACTTCGGTGATGCAAGAGGCTCAAAAAGACACCTGCATCAAACAATCACAAATTAGCAAAGTCTGGTACCAACCAAACTTCGTGTTCAATTATGTGATGCTCGGCCTGCGGATTCTCCAACAGGCAGATAACACCTTATCGAGACTGGGGTATAGCAGTGGCGAGCTCAACAACATTATGACCGACGAACAACTCACAACTCTTTACCCAAATAGATTCCACAAAGAAAACGTTCTTGCATCAGAAGAGCAGTTTAACATCTACCAAAATAAGAAAATACCTAAGCCAAGCTACTTCATTCGCTACAATATTACAGACAGCTTATACGTGAAAGACATTATGCCCTTGATCGCAAAGAATGGTTTTCGTCTCGTCGCCAAAACCCGGGTTGGCGCCATCGGCAGTGGAGTTGTTTATGAGTATGTATGGGCTAATGCGGACAGGACATCGTTACGGGCTTGGTCCTCAAGATAGTATGGCAAATAAAGGCAGTAGACTAATTGAGACATGAATCTCTTCTTGTCCATCCTCGCCTGTGTGGTCTGTTGCGTGAATAGCCCAGTTGTGCTTCCGTAGATTTGCAAGTCTTCTATCCTTCTTTCAATCCTAGTTGAGCTTGAGCTTGTACATCATTGTAAATGCCGTATAATTTTGATGTAGGAAGTGCCATGGCCGCGGACCCTCTGAGAACCTACTGATGTCCGATGCTGGTCTGAACCAATCTAATACTTGCTATCACCTGGCTACATAGAGCTGAGGGTGCAAACAAGAATTAGTCGCAGGCGGTTCAAGTGATTAGCATTGCTGGATGTCTAGATCGTACCCGTTCAGGGGTCAGATAAGGCGCCCAGCTAAATCAAAGACACTACCCGTAGTGTCTAAGCAGCTCCAGCGTTGATCAAAGTCAGCCTCTGGCAGCCACCAGGTCGCTTTTTAATTGAAATTAAATCATAAGGAAACAGGTCAAAGTCCCTGCAGCCCAATCGGTCTTAGTTTTCGTTCCATCCTCTAAAATGATAAGTCTAAATCGTTCACATAGCTATACAGCAATCAAATGATGAGTCACTAGTCTATTCAGCAGATTTGCCTGAAAGCCAAAGTTACTTATATTAAAAAAAGCACTAACATAAGTAGAATTAGCATCCCGTATGAAGCAAGGTTACCGAGTATAGAGGATCTCCATGGCCACTTAATACCTCCGAGCAAGTGTACGTAACGATATAATAGGGCTTCACATAACATGCTCAGAGAACCGAGGATCAAGGCGGAGCTCACCGCAATACTTCTCCAGGTGTTGTTGTCCATAGGATCAACGCCTTCAGCGCGATATCCTGTGGGCAAGCCTGGAAGTGACGCCAGGGCAACACCAACAAGAGTTGAGACGAAATTAACAAACAGAAAGTTGATCAGAACTCGCAGCTTAGAGTACCTTGAAGGCTGGATCAGGATTATCACGAAATACTCAAGCGCCAAAGCCACTATCGCTACAGGAAGCAAAAGGACGCCAAATACATATATGGCGATTGGAGCCGCAAAGATCAGATTTGCAAAGAACAATCCTGACGTCATCATCATTGCAAACTTAGTGAGAACTGGTTGGGAAAAATGCAGATACTTCAAAGCTAACGCTCCAGCTCAGCAGCGGGCCAGGGCATAGGCAGTGGCAATAACCTTTGCTCCCGTATTCTGCATCATCCGCACCCATCGAGCAATTGCTTTGGCCGGAGAACGCGAACAATCAAGATCAGGCCCAACAGAAGTCTTGTCACGAAGTAGAGCATTTACCTCCTCAACTATTTCAGTAAGCATGGAAAGTGGAATCCAGTTCATTGGATTGGTATCATTTGGCCACAATGTATCAAGCAGTACTTATGCGGAACCCCATAATATCCTCTTCTACACCGATTTGGCCGCCCAAAAACTGGACGCAAGTGGTAGGCGCCTGTAAGACCGATTGATATGACGGGCAGGTCACACAAGTCGGACCCAATCCGGGTTTGATCGGCGGAACCGCCTATAAGAGTTGGATTAGTTTCAAAAGGGTGGAAGGTAACCGTAATCTCAGCGGATCTCAGTTGATCACATAGGTATACATCAATATCAATTTAATATGCTATGCTTGAGCAATATCGGAATCTTGCGGAAATCAAGACTGCGTACATGCAGGTGGGTTGCGCCAACTGGCCATAGTCCAGCGATGCGAACTCTCAAATACTAGCAAAAGGTTTTGCTCGTGGCTGACGTGATGATTACAGGGACGATCTCTGCCCGCACCAATGCCTTTTGTATCACGCTGGTATCCAAGTGATGGCGAGCCTGTCACCGATGTTGGGGGTTTGTCAGCGATATTATTGCGCAAACACCCACTGCCAGCCTCATTCCGGCTGTGCGAGGGGATTCTGGAGCTTCTCTCCGACTCACATAGGCAACATTGTGCGCCGATTCTTATGGCCTAGCGCGACGCTCGGATCGATGTGGTGACACCCTTGCGTTGCTCATTTCCGGTCTTGATAGCGATTCAGCTGCCGACGCGCCTTCAGCTTCCTCAGGCCACAGTCTGATCAAGCATCAATACCGCTCTGGTTGAGCCGGCTGAGCCCATCGGGCCAGAACTGATGCATGGGATGGCGGATCAGTTCTGCGACCAGGTCCGCCACCACTGCCGCCGGCCCCTGCTGCTGCACCTCCGATAGCGCTAGCGATAGCGTCCGCACCAGGCCAGCAGCAGCACGGATCGCCAGCAAGTTACTGGCCGAAGACATACAGTTCAGCCGGCAACCACCGCCGCTCCGGCGCGGCGGTTGCCGGCAGTTAGCGGACCCCTGCCCGCTCAGTTCTTGACATCCATTTGCAGGAGTCTGTCGCTGAAACCGTTCTGCTGACAGCTCTCCTCAGGCTCGATTGGCAGCATTAGATCGTAGAAGGCTTGGCGAATGCCCTTCAGTTTTGTCTCGATTTGGGTGCGGCTTCTGATCTCCAGTTCCAGCTGGTTGTGGAGCCCCTGGATCTGCTCCTGCAGCCGCTGCGCTCTTTCCTGCTCGGCCGCCTTGGTGATGGCCTCCTCCGCTTCGCTAATCGCGATCTGTTCAAGGATGGCAGCGTGGATGGAGGCCACCTCCGCTTTAGCCTTCTGCCTTGCCTGCCGTTCCTGATCCAGTTCGCCGCTGAGACGAAGGCACTCCTGCTCGTTTTGCTCCTTAAGCAGGGCCAGTTCCCTCTCCAGGCTCTCGGCTCGCTCAACGGCCTCCTGCCTAGCTTGGCGTTCCTGTTCCAGCTGCGCGCGCAGCTCGTTCAGCTCTGCTTCAACCAGCTGGTGCATGCGCCAGGCGAGCGCCGTCAGGTCATCGGCCGCCTGGGCGAGGGATTGGGCCATCGGATAGGTACCGGCAAAGATCACAAAACTAAGTTGCCCCTTTGCTGGCGGCTTGTCGGTATCGGTGGACCCACTGCCTTGGCGGTGTGCCGTGGGTCGCAGGTGGCAGCCCTGTCACTCGATCCCAGCCCTCTCACCCGCTCAGTCCGCTGATCAACCCGCCGCCAGCCAGGCCACCAGATCCGCTGGGCTCTCGAAATCAAGCAGGGCTTCCGCCAGGGCCTCCAGGCGCTCCAGCGACAGGGCCCTGATGTTGGCCTCCTGTTCGGGGTTGATCGCTCCGCAGCGGCGGCGGAGTAGACGGAGAGCCATTTCCAGTTCGCCCTCCTGGCGGCCTATTTGGCGACCTTCTTGGCGACCTTCTTGGCGACCTTCTTGGCGGCCTTCTTGGCGGCCTTCCTGGCGGCCCTGCCCAAAGATCTCCCTATAAGCCACGCTCTGGCTGAAATCCTCAAGGGTGATGCCGCCCATGGCGCAGAGCTCCTTTAGCGATCGGCCATTAAACCTTGTGATCACGATAGCGGCGATGACATCGGCCAAGGGCTGCACCAGCAACGCCAGGGCCCGCAGCAGCGGCGGGGCCGTTGGATCGGTGGCCGCGGGCTCCAGTTCTATCCAATGAACCCGCTCCCGCACAAACTCCGCCACCGCCTGGGGACGGCCAAAATTCAGCCGCCGGTGCGGGCAGATCACCACCACCCGCCAGTGATCGATGCTGCTGGCCTGCTGCAGCCAGCGACCGCTCTCGGCATAGAGCCGCCGCAGGAAGCCAGGATCGGCCGCCATCTGCGCCTCGAGGATCACCGCCGGCAGTTCCGGCAACTGCGGCGGTGGCAGAAACAACCCATCGAGGCGGTATTCCCGCTCCTTGAGCACCGGTGCCGAGAAGCGGTAACCGGCAGCAGAGCCGGCAGCACCAGCCGCGTCGCCAGCCAAGCCGGCAGCCGCCACCAGGTCGGGCTGGAGCTCCAGGATCCAGTCGGGATGACTCTGGAAGACCCAATAAAAAGGTTTGTCGCTCATGTTCACGGCGGTTGGCCCCTTGACTCCTCCGCCACCAACTGCCGATACATCTCTGCCAACCGCTCCTGCCAATCCGGCGGTGCTCCTGGTAGCTCCAGCGGTCCCAGCCGTTGCAGCGCCCGCTCGGGCGGATCGGGGGGCAGGGGATCGGGGGGCTGGAGGCGTGGATCGGGACGAGAGCGCAGCCCCGCTGGCCACCAAGGCGGCAACGATTCAAGCTCTGAATTCAGGGCTACATCGCCGCCAGCTTTGCCGCCAACTTTGCCGCCAGCTTTGCCGCCGCTGGCCGCCACCCCCGCAGGCCCCTGTTGCAGCGCCTGCAGCAGCGTTTGGCGATCGCGGCCGTGCCAGGCCAGCAGCAGCCACGGATCGCCATCGAGTTGCTGGGCGAAGACGTAGAGCACTGCGGCGATATGTTTGCAGGGTTCGGCGTCGTCGGGGCAGCCGCAACGCACCTGCAAGTCGCCCCAACGGCGCGGGAACAGGGCCACACCGGCCTCGGCGAAGGCCGCCTCCAGGTTGGCGGGCACCTCACCCGCCAGCAATTGGGCGGCCCAGCCCAGGCGGCTGGCAAACAGCATCTCCAGGCTGCGCCATTGGGCTTTGCTTGCCGCCTCGCTGCGCACGCTGACCCGATACGGCGTGGCCCGCGAACCCTGCACCCGGGCCTCCAAGCGGCCCGCCTTCACCGCCAAATCCGTCACCTTGCCGCTGCGGGCATAGCGCCGTCCCCGCTCCATCCGCGGTCCCAGGCCATAACCCTCCAGCACGGCGGTGAACCGCTGCGACCACCACTGGCTGGCCAGGGGTTCTTTACTTTTGCGGGGTTGCCGCTGGCCCTGGCGGGTCGCACGCGACGTTGTCATGGCCTCCCCTCCGACGGCCGCAGCCGGATCAACTCGCGCAATTCATCTGTTGACAGGCGACTGAGGGCCTTTTCGCCGCTGGCCACCACCTGTTCGGCCAGCTCCCGTTTGCCGCGGATCAAGGCATCGATGCCCTCCTCCACCGTGCCGCCACAGACCAACTTGTGCACATGCACGCAGCGCAACTGACCGAGGCGATGGGCCCGGTCGGTGGCCTGATCTTCCACCGCCGGATTCCACCAGCGGTCGTAGTGGATCACATGAGAGGCGGCGGTGAGGTTCAGGCCGGTGCCGCCGGCCTTAAGCGACAGCAGAAACAGGGGCGGGCCATCGGCCTCGGCGAAACGGGCCACCAACTGGTCGCGCTGGCTGCGGCCCAGGCCGCCATGCAGCCAGAGGGGATCGCTCCCGCAGCGGCGGGCCAGGTGGGCCGCCAGCCGTTCGCCCCAGCTCGTGTACTGCGTAAACAGCAACAGCTTTTCGCCGGCCTCCAGAATCGCGTCGATCAGTTCT